>NZ_JAIWPT010000040.1 GCF_021191695.1 Proluteimonas luteida | reverse complement strand
GAAGCGAAGGAGCCGGATGAGATCGCGGCCATCTGGTACTGGTAGAAGCCAGTAGCACCCAAGATTTGCGCCGAGGCAATGAAGAGCGCTAGAAGCCAGGTGGTTCGTTGCTGAAGCTGCGGCATAGAGCCTAACGCCTGAATTAAGCCGCGCCGCGAAGCGGCGTCGGCTTGAATGAATTGTTAGGCGGTGGTGCCAGGAGGTGATGAACCATGGACCGTGCTCCCCAGCACTGCCGCCGTGAGCCGAGCATGCCACAGGTGACGGGCTTGGGGCTTGCCCGAGGCACTGACCGCTGGATGTAATCGAAGCCAAAGGCAGCGAGCGCAGCTGGGTGATGAAGCGAAAGGGCGAAGCAGCGACCGGTCCGATAGCGGTGAACGTGAGGACAGCGACCCGGAGCCGACCGCCGACGCGCCAGTGCGCTTGCCGAAGATGGAAGCCCCGCCGCACGTACGGCACTACCGCCTAATGCCTGAGTTAAGCCGCGCCGCGAAGCGGTGTCGGCTTGAATGAATTGTTAGGCCTCTTACCAGCCTTCAAGCCGGGCAAGAGACTTCTAAGCCAAACTGTACTTGCCTGACACATATGTACCCAACTCACCCCGCGTCTTGAACTCGGCAACGATGCTGGTGCGGCTGCACTCCTGATCCTCATCGTTCCACTCTTGGTATGCGTCGTCAGCAGTGAAGCGTGCGAGGTACAGAGGGGATCGCTGCTGGTCGCGGCCACGGGCCTGATACACAACCCTCACGAGAAGCGTCCCAGTCTGGCCTGAATCCAGACAAGTGACACGGCTCTCTGTGGATTCTGTCAGAAGATGCTGAGGGAGCATTAGGGGCCTAACGCTGGAATTAAGCCGCGTTGCGAAGCAACGTCGGCTTGAATGAATTGTTAGGCCGCACTTGCGCGTGCACTGTACAGCCCGGTGATACGGGTAACCCGGCCAACTGCGACTCTCTTTGGCCCCTCATGGCAATAGAACTCTATGCCAGGCTTGATGCGGGCACGATGAGTTTGCTCTCGCATCTCATCAACGACTACGGTCATCCGTGCGGAGAGGTCTACGCCTAGAGGCAGAGGCGAATCCGTGGGCAAGCTGTCTCCATTGGGTTCGTAGAAATCAGGCCAAATCATAAATAGCTGGTCGGAGGAGTCGTCCGCAGCGTACGAGAAGTCCCAGCGGATGCCATTGAAGGGGGAAGTCTTACGGCCACCCTCTGACTCCGTAAGAATCCGGATGGTCGCCTCAAAGTCATCTGCTGTCGGGTAGAGACGGTGCATGGTGTGCGGCCTAACGCCTGAATTAAGCCGCGCCGCGAAGCGGTGTCGGCTTGAATGAATTGTTATGCCCCATCACGGCTGACACTCCGCTCTAACAGACTGTACTACGTCGTCAGCGATCGTCAGCTGCAACCAACACGGGAAGTCGGACTTGGGAAAGTACTCCATGAACTGTCCATCCTCGCGAGCGACAATCAATGGTGGGCCATGCAGGGCTTGCACCTGTGAGAGCGCCATGCCAGGACAGATGCCGCTTGGAGTGCAGTGCTCTTGGCTAGTGCTCAGAATCTCTCCGACTCGGCGCCCCTCACCGAGCCAGATGGTAAGGCCTGGGTAGTCCAGTTGGATGTTGAGGAAGTCGCCGGTCTCTGTGACGCGCTGAGGTTGACCGAGCAAACTCACCACAAGGGACTCTTCGGCATCGAGTGCGACGCCGCCGATGGAGATATCTTCATCCAGAATAGTTGGGAGCTCCACAGCTGAGCAGGAAGCTGCGAGCAAAGAAGCGAGCAAGGCGCTGGCACTGATTGGCATGGGGCATAACGCTTGAATTAAGCCGCGCCGCGAAGCGGCGTCGGCTTGAATGAATTGTTAGGGTGCAGCCGCCGGAGCAGAAGAACCCAAGCTGGGAGTGCCACAGCGAACACGATCAAGTCAGTCGCGAGCGCCGCGAGCGTGAATGGCCGAGTGGACGGAACTGACATGAGGTAGAAGTCGAATGCCGCTCCAAGAAGAGAGATGGTTAGGGCAATGAATGCTGCCCATTCGCGGTAAAGGATGAGAACAGGAAGCGAAAATATTGCCCCAGCCAGGACGCCGCAAAGAGCCGATCCAACGAGTAGCCCCGAGAGTTGCCAGGGACGAGTAGAGAACAAGTCTGGCAGCCAATGAACCCACATTGCGAGTTCTGCGTGAACAAACCAGTGGCCGTACAGCAGCGGCAGGTAGAGGATCATCTGTAAGAACAATCGCATGGCTTCCCCTGCGCCCTAACGCCTGAATTAAGCCGCGCTGCGAAGCGGCGTCGGCTTGAATGAATTGTTAGGCCTCATGGCTGGCATGCCACGGCCACAGCCTCAACGGCACCGGCTGGCATCGAAATTTGCAGCCAGCAACTGAAACCTGCTGGCTGATACTCGACGAAGGTGCCGGACTCTCTTTGGACGGGGACGGAAGGGCCATACAGGCGACTCACTTCCGAGGCCGGCATGCCCGGACACAGGCCGCGTGGCGTGCAGGCCTTGGGGCCGGTACCGCGGAGTGCCAAGACGCGCCGTTGTACCCCGCACCCCGTTGCTCAAGCCAGCCTACCGTAGCGACAAGACCGGGATACTGTAGCTCAATGCCTTCGTCAGTATCGACTCGGCGCGAAGGCTCGCCCAAGAGGCGAAGCACACTTGCCTCCGTGTCGCCTGACACAACGCCCCCAATGCTCAGCTCAGAGGACGGTATCTCACGACACCACGCCGGGGTCGTAAGGAGGAGTATTAAAAGAGCGAGAGTGGTTCGCATGAGGCCTAACGCCTGAATTAGGCCGCGCAGCGAAGCTGCGTCGTCTTGAATGAATTGTTAGGCCGTACCGCCACGGCTGCTGTCCGACTGGCCCTCATGGACTGCAAGGAAATCAGAGGCGCTAAGACCGTACTCATGCTCGGCCTGCATAAACGCTGCGTCCAAATCCTCATGCCATGTGTCACCACAGAGCTCCCCGGTCCGAGTATACCGATACATCATGCAGTGCTCACTACCTGGCTCAAGTTCAATCTCGACTCGGTCGGGCAGCGGCATTGCATCTCCTCTCGCTAATTCCCCACCAGAAATGTACCCGATGGTATGCATGTCTGGACACCTGAACTCTCGAGGTCGTGCAACGTACTTCATAGCGGCCTAACGCCTGAATTAAGCCGTGCCGCGAAGCGGCATCGGCTTGAATGAATTGTTAGGGCTGTGAGCCCCGTGGCCCAACCCCGGATCAGCGAACTGTACGACAAAGACACCGGGATTGGCTTGCCCCGTGAACTCTCGGGAATCCGGGTGCTGCGCACAGCACCATCAGCCAGCGGCTTGCGGGAAAGGCGATCGGGAAAGATGGTGCGGCGCAGAATGCCGGAGCAGGGGGGCTGGCCCCGAAAACTGCCCGACGCGGAACCCACGCGAACATGAAAATTCGGGAACAGCCCTAACGCCTGAATTAAGCCGCGTTGCGAAGCAACGTCGGCTTGAATGAGTTGTTAGGCAGCAGTGGCCGATAGAATTGCAGCCGACCATTGCTGCCTGCTTGAACAACACAACGAAGGCCGATGATGCCACAGCCGACAAGACGGGGCTTGCCCGGTGAAGCTGGAGGTGTGGAGCCGCCGAAGCCAAAGGCAAACCGAGTGTGGCGAACCTGACGCCAAGGCCGAAGCCGCGAACTGGCCGATGCTGGAAATGGTGAAGAACGGTGGCCGGAGCCGACCGGGAAACAGCTAGTGGATTGGCCGAAGCAGGAACCACCCCGAACATTGCCCCACTGCGGCCTAACGCCTGAGTTAAGCCGCGCCGCGAAGCGGCGTCGGCTTGAATGAATTGTTAGGCCGCTGAAGCCACATGTGCCAGCGCCCCCAGCCCTACAAGAATATCCGAAAGATCGGTTGCCTCCGATTGCGTGGCAACAGCTACGGTTTGAGAAGTACCGCCAAGAACACTCTCCATGACCGCAGCAGAAGCCTTAAGCGAAAGAGCGCTGTGCTTGTGCAATGCCTCGATGCACGACACTACTTGGATGCCGGGCTGCCAACTATGGATCACGACTTCTGCGGTAATCCCCCCGCAGATTAGCTGATCCCAGAAGTGGAATTTTCTCGTACGCTTTCCCGAGGAGGTTCCATGAAGAAGTCCCGCTTCACCGATAGCCAGATCATCGCCGTGCTCAAGCAGGCCGAAG
>NZ_JAIWPT010000039.1 GCF_021191695.1 Proluteimonas luteida | reverse complement strand
CGGGAGAGGGGGGGACCATCCGCGGCGCGGATGGTGGGGCGAGGGCGCGGGCGGACAGGCCCTCATCCGGCGCTTCGCGCTACCTTCTCCCGGAGGGAGAAGGGCCTGGGTTTTCGCGGCGCTGCGGCGGAACAGGTCTTGGCGCTTCCCGTGCACGCGAGAGAGGGAAGCCGTCCGCGGAGCGGACGGAGGGTGAGGGTCAGGCAGGCGGCAGTGCAGCGTGGCGAGGATGAAAGCGGGCGGCAGCCCGTCACGGCCCGGCCATCGGCTCCTCGACCAGTTGCCGCGACCTGGCCAGCGCGCGCAGTGCGATCGCCAGCACGCCGCCAAGCACCATCGCGCCGCCGACGTACAGCCGCGGCCCCGGGCGGTCGCCCCAGAACGCGATGCCCAGCGCGACCGCGAACACGGGCACCAGCAGCAGCCACGGCGTGACCTGGGCGACCGGATAGCGGCGCATCAGCACGTAGTACATGCCGTGGCCAAACAGCGACGACACGAAGGCGGCGTAGGCGGCGCCGCCCCAGCCGGCCCAGCCCGCATCGGGCAGGCGGGCGATCGCGCCGGGCTCGAACAGCAGGCTGAGCGCCAGCAGCGGCAGCAGGCTCAGCACCGCGGTCCAGCCCTGCATGTTCCACACGTCCACGCCGCGCAGCGGTTTCATCAGCACCGTGCCGATCGCCAGCATCAGCGCCGAGGCCAGCATCGTCAGCAGTGCGGCAGGCCGGGCCAGCACGGTCGGGTCGAAGCCCAGCACCAGCACGCCGCCGAAGCTCACCGCGATCGCCAGCCCGGTGCGCCAGGCGAAGCGCTCGCCCAGCACCAGCCAGGCCAGGATCGCGGTCATCGGGATGTAGACCTGCATGACGATCGCCGGCGACGACAGGTCGTTCGACAGCCGCAGCGCCAGGAAGCTCAGGCCGAAGTGCAGCACGCCGATGCACAGGCAGACCGCGATCAGCCGCGGCCACTGGCCCGGGGCCGGCGGGCGCAGCAGCCACAGCAGCGGCAGCGCCAGCATCGCGAAGCGCACCGCGGTGAACAGGAATGGCGGGATCTCGCGCAGCGCGTATGCGGAGACGAGGAAATTCAGCGCCCAGGCGAGGCAGACGACGAGGACGAGCAGCAGATCTCGGGGCGACACGGCGGGACCCGGCAGCGGGCGTGCAAGCATCGCATGCGTGCGCGGCTTCGCCGTGTGCCGGAACGCCCGGTTGCGCGACCTACCAGCGCCAGCCGAGCCTGCGGTACAGCTTCGACAGCACCCAGGCCGGGCCGATCAGCAGGTACACCAGGTCGGTCAGGAAGCTCGGCTTCCTGCCCTCGACCTTGTGGCCGAGGAACTGCGCGATCCACGCCACCACGAACACCGCGATCGCCAGCCACAGCAACACCTGCGTGCCCAGCGCGCGCTGCAGCCACCAGGTCAGCGCGGCCATCGCCACGAACACCGCCAGCATGCCCAGTCCCAGCGGACGCGAGGCGCGGTAGTAGAACAGCCACGCGCCGAACATCGCCAAGCCGGCCCAGATGCCGGGCTTGAACGGGCCCGGCGGGATGCACCACAGCAGCGCGATCACCGTCCACAGGATCGCCGGCACGGCGAACACGTGGACCCGCTGGTTGGTGGCGTTGCGGTGGTCGTCGGAATAGCTGGCGAACCAGCGGTCGATCGGACGCGCAGAGGCGCCTTCGTGTGCCACGTCCATCCCTCCCTCCCGAGGTCGATGTGCCCAGTGACGGAGGATAGGCGCATAAACCGGTTCTGTACCGATTTATTGGGGGGGGCACGCGGCCGGCGTGCGTGGCGTCCGGGTTCAGGAGGCGTCGGGGGCGTGGCCCCGACCTACGGTTCTTCCCGAATCAGTCGACCACGATGCCCGCCAGCTTCTGCAGCGCCTCGGCATAGCGCGCGCGGGTACGGGCGATGACCTCGGCCGGCAGGTGCGGGCCGGGCGCGGTCTTGTCCCAGTCGAGCGTCTCCAGATAATCGCGCACGATCTGCTTGTCGTAGCTCGGCGGGCTGCTGCCGACCTCGTAGGCGTCGGCGGGCCAGTAGCGCGAGGAATCCGGAGTCAGCATCTCGTCCATCACGTACAGGCGGCCATCGCTGTCGGTGCCGAACTCGAACTTGGTGTCGGCCAGGATGATGCCGCGCTCGGCCGCGTATGCGGCGGCGAAGCCGTACAGGCGCAGGGTGGCATCGCGGACCTGCTCGGCGAGGTCGGCGCCGATGCTGCGCACCATGGTGTCGAAATCGATGTTCTCGTCGTGGTCGCCGACCGCCGCCTTGGTCGACGGAGTGAAGATCGGCTGCGGCAGCTGCTCGGCCTGGCGCAGGCCGCCGGGCAGGGCGATGCCGCTGACCCGGCCGGTGCGCTGGTAGTCCTTCCAGCCGCTGCCGATCAGGTAGCCGCGGGCGATCGCCTCGACCGGCACCGGACGCAGTTTCTTCGTCACCACCGCGCGCTGGGCATACAGCGCCGGGTCGACGCCGTCCGGCAGCACGTCGGCGACCGCGATGCCGGTCAGGTGGTTGGGCATCAGCGCCGCGGTCTTCTCGAACCAGAAGTTGCTGATCTGGCACAGCATCTCGCCCTTGCCGGGAATCGGGTCGGGCAGCACGACGTCGAACGCGCTCAGGCGGTCGGTGGCGACGATCAGCAGGTGGTC
>NZ_JAIWPT010000038.1 GCF_021191695.1 Proluteimonas luteida | reverse complement strand
AGGTTTGCTTCGAGCAGGGTCGTGGACACGGTGGGAATCCAATACGCATCGCAAACGGTCGGCAAGTGTAGTGCGATTGCCGGGGCCGTGCAGGCCGGCCGCCGCGGCATGGCGCCGCGCCGCGATCCGTGCCGGCGGGGCCGTCTGCCCCTACACTGGCCGGCATGCAACGCTGGTACGGAAAACTCCTGGGCTTCATCGCCGGCTGGCTGCTGCTGCGCCACCCGGCCGGCGGCCTGATCGGGCTGATCATCGGCCACGCCTTCGATGCCGGCTGGCTGGCGCCCAAACGCGACAAGTCCTATCACGTGCTGGGGCTGGCGCCGGGCGCCAGCCAGGCCGAGGTCGACCAGGCGTACCGGCGGCTGATCACCCAGTACCACCCCGACAAGGTCGCCGGTGCGGCGCCGGAACTGCGCGCGCAGGCCGAGGCGCGCGCGGCGGAGATCAATGCCGCCTACGACCGCATCCGCCGCGACCGGCACGGACGCAAGCGCCGCCGCGGTTGATCGACCCGCCCTAAAATGGGGGACGGTCCTCGTGACCATCCCTTTCTCTCCACCGGAACCGCCATGCAGCCGCCCGTCATCGCTCCCTCGATCCTGTCCGCCAACTTCGCCCGGCTCGGCGAGGAGGTCGACAACGTGCTCGCCGCCGGCGCCGACTGGGTGCACTTCGACGTCATGGACAACCACTACGTGCCCAACCTGACCATCGGGCCGCTGGTGTGCGAGGCGCTGCGCGGGCATGGCGTGACCGCGCCGATCGACGTGCACCTGATGGTCGAGCCGGTCGACCGCATCGTCCCGGACTTCGCCAGGGCCGGCGCCTCGCTGATCAGCTTCCACCCCGAGGCCAGCCGCCACGTCCACCGCACGATCCAGCTGATCAAGGGCGAGGGCTGCCAGGCCGGCCTGGTGCTGAACCCGGCGACCCCGCTCGACGTGCTCGACTACGTGCTCGGGGACCTCGACATGGTGCTGCTGATGTCGGTCAACCCCGGCTTCGGCGGCCAGGCCTTCATTCCGTCGACGCTCGACAAGCTGCGCCGGGTGCGCGCGCGCATCGACGCGAGCGGCCTGCCGATCCGGCTGGAGATCGACGGCGGGGTGAAGCCCGACAACATCGGCGCGATCGCCGCGGCCGGCGCCGATACCTTCGTCGCTGGTTCGGCGATCTTCGGCAAGCCCGACTACCGCGCGGTCATCGATTCGATGCGCGCGCACATCGCCACCGCCACGGAGGATGCGACATGAAGACCTGCGACCTGTGCGACAGCTTTCCCGACGAGGTCCGGGTCCTCGACCTGCAGCTCGGCGACTTCGGCGGCCGCGTCGCGTTCTCCGGCATCGTCAGCACGGTCAAGGCGCTGGAGGACAATTCGCTGGTCCGCGAAGCGGTCGCCGAACCCGGCGACGGACGCGTGCTGGTCATCGACGGCGGCGGGTCGACGCGGCGCGCGATGCTCGGCGACATGCTGGCCGAACAGGCCGTCGCCAATGGCTGGTCGGGCGTGCTGGTGCATGGCGTGATCCGCGACAGCGAGGCGATCGGCCAGCTCGATCTCGCGGTCAAGGCGCTGGGCACCTGCCCGCTGAAGACCGACAAGCGCGGCCAGGGCCTGCGCGATGTCGCGGTCGAGTTCGGCGGCCTGGCGATCCGTCCCGGCGACTGGCTGTCCGCCGACGAGGATGGCGTGGTGCTGGCGGACCAGCCGCTGGCTTGATGGTGTCTGGTCCGCGTTGGGCGTGCGAGCGGGATTGCGTTTGAGAGAACCCCGCGGCGTCGCCCTCGCCCCACCGTCCGCGCTGCGGACGGTCCCCCCCTCTCCCGCGCAGGCGCGGGAGAGGGGCGTCGGCGTCTCCCGCCGTAGGCGGG
>NZ_JAIWPT010000037.1 GCF_021191695.1 Proluteimonas luteida | reverse complement strand
CGAGACCCGCCCTACGAGGCATGTCGCGGCGTAGGGCGGGTCTCGACCCGCCACGTCGCCGAGCCGGATGGATCATTCGCTGCGGGAAGGTGCAGGCAACGCCGACAGGTCGAACCGTCCGTCCGGCGTGGCCCGCAGCACCGAGCCCTGCTCGAACCAGTCGCCGAGCACGATGCGCCTGCAGTCGCGCCCGCCGACGCGCAGCTCGTGGATCGCCGGGCGGTGGGTATGGCCGTGGATCATCGTGTCGACGCCGTAGCGCGCGAAGGTCTCCTCGACGGTGCGCGGCGCCACGTCGGTGATCGTCTCCATCGTGCCGGCATCGCGCAGCGCGCCGGCGCGCGCCTGGCTGGCGGCGCGCGCCTGCTGCGCGAACGCCAGCCGCGCGGCCAGCGGCTGCGCCAGCATGTGCGCCTGCCAGTCCGGGTTGCGGGTCTGGGCGCGCACGGCCTGGTATTCGACGTCGTCGGTGCACAGCAGGTCGCCGTGGGTCAGCAGCACCGGCCTGCCGTACAGGGAGATCACCGCGGGGTCGGGCAGGATCCGCATGCCCGCGCGCCGCGCCCAGGCATCGCCGACGAGGAAGTCGCGGTTGCCGTGCATGAACGCCACCGGTACGCCGCTGTCCGACAGCGCCCGCAGCCGGTCGGCGACGAAACCCCCGGCCTCGGACGGATCGTCGTCGCCGACCCAGGATTCGAACAGGTCGCCGAGGATGTACAGCGCATCGGCGTTGCGGGCCTCGCCGTCGATGAATTCGCCGAACAGCCGGGTGATGTCCGGACGCGCCGGATCCAGGTGCAGGTCGGAGATGAAATAGGTGGTCATGGGGAAATGATAGTCCGGGGCCAGGGGCCAGGGGCCAGGGGCCAGGGGCCAGGGGCCAGGAGTCAAGCGCATGCGTTCGTGCCTTTCCCCGGCCCCTGACCCCCGACCCCTGGCCCCTGCTTCCCAGCCCCTGCCGTAAAATACCCGGTTCACCGACACACAGCGCCCGCATCCATGACCGTCCGCACCCGCTTCGCCCCCAGTCCCACCGGCTACCTGCACATCGGCGGCGCGCGCACGGCGCTGTACTGCTGGTTGCAGGCGCGCCACAGCGACGGGCAGTTCGTGCTGCGGATCGAGGACACCGACCGCGAGCGCAGCACCCAGGCGGCGATCGACGCGATCCTCGAGGCCATGGACTGGCTGGGCCTGGACTACGATGAGGGCCCGGTCTACCAGACCCAGCGGCTGGACCGCTACCGCGAGGTCGCAGAGCAACTGGTCGCCGACGGCAAGGCCTACTACGCCTACGAGTCGAAGGAGGAACTCGAGGCGATGCGCGAGGCGGCGATGGCCGCGGGACAGAAGCCCCGCTACAACGGCGCCTACCGCGACCGCAACGTGCCCTGGCGCGACGATCCCAACCGGGTGATCCGGCTGAAGAACCCGCAGGACGGCACGGTGGCGTGGGAGGACAAGGTCAAGGGCCGGATCGAGATCGCCAACAGCGAGCTCGACGACCTGGTGATCTTCCGCCCGGACGGCTACGCGACCTACAACTTCGCGGTGGTCGTCGACGACATCGACATGCGGATCAGCGACGTCGTGCGCGGCGACGACCACGTCAACAACACCCCGCGCCAGATCAACATCTATCGCGCGCTGGGCGCCGAGGTGCCGGCCTTCGCGCACCTGCCGATGATCCTCGACGAGCACGGCGCCAAGCTGTCCAAGCGCACCGGCGCGGCCGATGTCATGCAGTACCGCGACGCCGGCTACCTGCCGCATGCGCTGCTGAACTACCTGGTGCGGCTGGGCTGGTCGCACGGCGACCAGGAGATCTTCTCGATCGCCGAGATGCAGCGGCTGTTCGACCTCGAGGACGTCAACGCCAAGGCCGCGCGGCTGGACATGGCCAAGCTCGGCTGGCTGAACCAGCAGTATTTGAAGAACGACGATCCGGACGCGGTCGCCGCGCACCTGGAGTGGCATCTGCGCCAGGCCGGCTACGACCTCGCCAACGGGCCTTCGCCGGCCGACGTGGTGGTCGCGTTGCGCGACCGCGTGCAGACGCTGAAGGAAATGGCCGAACGCGCGGCCGTCTGGTATCGCCCGCTGGCGAGCTACGACGACAAGGCCGTGGCCAAGCACCTCAGGCCGGAAGCGCAGGCGCCGCTGGCCGACATGCGCGCGCGTCTCGCCGCGTTGCCGGACTGGACCGTCGAGGCGATCGATGCGGCGTTCCGCGGGACCGTCGAGACCCTGGGCCTGGGCATGGGCAAGGTCGCGCAGCCGCTGCGGGTGGCGATCACCGGCACCCAGGTCAGCCCCGACATCGGGCATACGGTCTACCTGGCCGGGCGCGAGCAGGCGCTCGCGCGCATCGATGCCGCGCTGGCCCGGATCGACGGCGCGGCCACGGCCTGAAGCCGCGGCGCGGTACATTGCGCGCCGCAGCTTGAGTCACCGCCCGCGCGCACCCATCATGTCGGTATGCGCCCCAACGTCCACGCCTGCACCGACCCCCACCACCACGTCGACGACGCCGCCGGTTTCGTGCGCGCGGTCGAACGTGCCTGCAGCGAACGCGGCCTGCGGCTGACGCCGATCCGCGCCCACGTGCTCGGCCTGATCGCCGAGGCCGGCCGGCCGCTGAAGGCCTACGACCTGCTGGACCAGGTGCGCCAGGGCGACGGGCCCGGCGCCGCAGCCCCGCCGACGGTGTACCGCGCGCTGGATTTCCTGCTCGCCAACGGCTTCATCCACAAGCTGCAGTCGGTCAACGCCTTCGTCGCCTGCCACCACCCCAGCACCGCGCAGCATTCGGTGCCGTTCCTGATCTGCGACCGCTGCCACAGCGCGGTCGAACTCGAGGACGAGCAGGTCGTCGCCTCGCTCGACGGCCGTGCCCGCGCGCTCGGCTTCGTGCCGCAGGCGCAGACGCTGGAAGTGCATGGCCTGTGCGCGGAGTGCGCGCCCTAGCCCTGTAAACCCGGCGCGGCGTCCCTGACAGGCCGGGAGATCGCCGGGCCGGACGGAATCAGGCCCAGCCCCTGCGCGGCGCCGCGAGGGCACCGGACACCAGCAACAGCGGCAGCACGGCGAGCACGAGGGCGTGGGCGCCCAGGTGGTCGAGCAGCATGCCGCCGAGCAGGCCGCCCCCGGCGATGGCGAGGTTCCAGCCGGTCACCAGCATCGACTGGGCCAGGTCCGCCGCCGCCCCGGCGCGCCGTGCGAGTGCGGTCTGGAACAGCGTGGCCACGCCGCCGAAGGCCAGGCCCCACAGGCCGGTTGCCACCGCCAGCACCGTCGGCTGGCGCGGCGACAGGGCCATGATCGCCGTCGCCAGCAGGAACCCCGCGATGCTCGCCAGCAGCAGGCGCCGGATGCCGCGGTCGATCAGCGTGCCGACGATCCAGATGCCCGCCAGCGACATCACGCCGAACAGCAGCAGGTAGCGCTCGACCGCCATGTCCGGCCCGGCCAGCGCCAGTACCGGGACGATGTAGGTGTACAGCGCATTGTGCGCGAGCACGTAGAGCAGCATGACGGTCAGGACCTGCGCGATGCCGGGCAGTCCGAACACCTCGCGCAGCCGCAGCGCATCGCGGCCGCGCGTGCCCGGAAAGTCCGGCAGCACGATCCGCGCCCATGCCAGCAGGCCGAGACTGAGCAGCGACATCGCCCCGAAGGTCCAGCGCCAGCCCAGGTGCTGGCCCAGCAGCGTGCCGGCGGGGATGCCGAGCGACAGCGCCAGCGGTGTGCCGACCATCGCCACCGCGATCGCCCGGCCCTGCAGCGCGGGTGCGACCAGTCGGCTGGCGTAGCCGGCCAGCAGTGCCCAGAGCAGGCCGGCGCTGATGCCGGCGACGAAGCGCGCCAGCAGCGTCAGCGGGTAGTGCGCCGACAGCGCGGTGACGGTGTTGGCGACGAGGAAGCCCGCGATCGCGGCCAGCAGCAGACGTCGTCGTCGCCAGCTTCGGGTCGCGACCACCAAGGGAATCGCCGCCAGCAGCGAGCCCAGCGCATAGACCGTGACCAGTTGCCCGACCAGCGCCGGCCGCACGCCGAGACCCGCCGCCATCTGCGGGAGGAGGCCCGCGGGCAGCGCTTCGGTCAGGATGGTGACGAAGCCGGCGCAGGCCAGTGCCAGCAGCCCCGCCAGCGGCAGCCGCGTCGCCGCGGCTGCCGTGGTGGCCGTGGCGGGCACCGGCGTGCAGCAGGTGTCGCCGGCATTCACGCGCCCGCTCCGTCCGGTCCCGCACAGGCGGCGTCGCGCATGGGGGCGCCTTCGCGAAGGGCACCGGGTGGACGGAAGCGATCGGAGGCAGCGGACGAGGCGGGCGCGGCGGACATCGGCGGTTCCGGCAGTGGAAAGGGCTGTCATGTTGGCGGCCGCGTCATGGCCGAAAAACCCGGCTAGATGTGATCTCTCAGTAGGTTGTTCATCCGGGGCATCTCTGGAAGATGGGGGTTACGAAGCCAACCCAGCCCCCAGGAGCCCCGGATGAACCTGCATAAACATGCCCGTTTGAGCCCTCGCGGTCGAGCCCTGCTCGTGGATCGCATCCTTGCTCATGGTCTGCGGGTGGAAGAAGCGGCGCATGCGGCCGGCGTCAGTGTCCGCACGGCCTACAAGTGGCTCAAGCGG
>NZ_JAIWPT010000036.1 GCF_021191695.1 Proluteimonas luteida | reverse complement strand
CCCGTAGGTCGGGGCAACGCCCCCGACGCCGTGCGCCCCCGGACGTCATCCCCGTCGGCCGCGTGGGGCCGACCTACGAAAGAACCAAAGAAAAACCCCCCGCCGGGAACCGGCGGGGGGTTTTGGATAAAACCCTGGCGATGACCTACTCTCGCATGCTGGATGCACACTACCATCGGCGCATGTACGTTTCACTTCCGAGTTCGGAATGGGATCGGGTGGTTCCATACAGCTATTGTCACCAGGGAGAGGGTGGAGGGTCGCGGTTGGGTCCTGTGGCGGTGTGACTGCCAGGGGACCGATCGCGCTCACGCTCTCGGAGGTTGGGAAGTAGCGAACTGGTTTGCGTCGAACCCGCACGTATCGTGGAGTCCAAGGCAGCTTGAGGTTATATGGTCAAGCCACACGGATCATTAGTACTGGTTAGCTCAACACATTGCTGTGCTTACACACCCAGCCTATCAACCACCTGGTCTTGATGGTTCCTTCAGGGGAGTCAAGCTCCCGGGAGATCTCATCTTGAGGCGCGCTTCCCGCTTAGATGCTTTCAGCGGTTATCGCTTCCGAACATAGCTACCCGGCAGTGCCACTGGCGTGACAACCGGAACACCAGAGGTTCGTCCACTCCGGTCCTCTCGTACTAGGAGCAGCCCCTCTCAAATCTCCAACGCCCATGGCAGATAGGGACCGAACTGTCTCACGACGTTCTGAACCCAGCTCGCGTACCACTTTAAATGGCGAACAGCCATACCCTTGGGACCGACTACAGCCCCAGGATGTGATGAGCCGACATCGAGGTGCCAAACACCGCCGTCGATATGAACTCTTGGGCGGTATCAGCCTGTTATCCCCGGAGTACCTTTTATCCGTTGAGCGATGGCCCTTCCATACAGAACCACCGGATCACTAAGTCCTACTTTCGTACCTGCTTGATCCGTCGATCTCGCAGTCAAGCACGCTTATGCCTTTGCACACAGTGCGCGATGTCCGACCGCGCTGAGCGTACCTTCGAGCTCCTCCGTTACTCTTTGGGAGGAGACCGCCCCAGTCAAACTACCCACCATACATGGTCCCCGATCCGGATTACGGACCTAGGTTAGAACGTCAAGCACGACAGGGTGGTATTTCAAGGTTGGCTCCACCCCAGCTGGCGCCAGGGTTTCAAAGCCTCCCACCTATCCTACACAGACGAACTCAACGTTCAATGTAAAGCTATAGTAAAGGTTCACGGGGTCTTTCCGTCTTGCCACGGGAACGCTGCATCTTCACAGCGATTTCAATTTCACTGAGTCTCGGGTGGAGACAGCGCCGCCATCGTTACGCCATTCGTGCAGGTCGGAACTTACCCGACAAGGAATTTCGCTACCTTAGGACCGTTATAGTTACGGCCGCCGTTTACCGGGGCTTCGATCAAGAGCTTCGCCTTGCGGCTGACCCCATCAATTAACCTTCCGGCACCGGGCAGGCGTCAGACCCTATACGTCCACTTTCGTGTTTGCAGAGTCCTGTGTTTTTGATAAACAGTCGCAGCGGCCTGGTCACTGCGGCCCCCGATCGCTATAGCTCGCACGAGCCACGATCAAGGGCGCACCTTCTCCCGAAGTTACGGTGCTATGTTGCCTAGTTCCTTCACCCGAGTTCTCTCAAGCGCCTGAGAATTCTCTTCCTACCCACCTGTGTCGGTTTACGGTACGGTCTGCATGAGCTGAAGCTTAGGGGCTTTTCCTGGAAGCGTGGTATCAGTCACTTCGCTCTAATGAGCTCGTCTCGGTGCTCGGAGTTGAAGGGTCCCGGATTTGCCTAAGACCCACTCCTACCGCCTTTCCCCAGGACAACCAACGCCTGGTAGACCTAACCTTCTCCGTCCCCCCATCGCACTCATGCGAGGTGCTGGAATATTAACCAGCTTCCCATCGACTACGCATTTCTGCCTCGCCTTAGGGGCCGACTCACCCTGCGTCGATTAACGTTGCGCAAGGAAACCTTGGGCTTTCGGCGTGCGGGCTTTTCACCCGCATTATCGTTACTCATGTCAGCATTCGCACTTCCGATACCTCCAGCGGACTTCTCAATCCACCTTCGACGGCTTACGGAACGCTCCTCTACCGCGCACACCAAAGGTGTGCACCCCAAGCTTCGGTTTATCACTTAGCCCCGTTAAATCTTCCGCGCAGACCGACTCGACCAGTGAGCTATTACGCTTTCTTTAAAGGATGGCTGCTTCTAAGCCAACCTCCTGGCTGTCTGTGCCTTTCCACATCGTTTCCCACTTAGTGATAATTTGGGACCTTAGCTGTGGGTCTGGGTTGTTTCCCTTTTCACGACGGACGTTAGCACCCGCCGTGTGTCTCCCATGCAGTCTGTCCTGGTATTCGGAGTTTGCAATGGTTTGGTAAGTCGCAATGACCCCCTAGCCATAACAGTGCTCTACCCCCAGGAAGATTCACATGAGGCGCTACCTAAATAGCTTTCGAGGAGAACCAGCTATCTCCGGGTTCGATTAGCTTTTCACTCCTAATCACACCTCATCCCCTACCTTTGCAACGGGAGTGGGTTCGGGCCTCCAGTACCTGTTACGGTACCTTCACCCTGGGCATGACTAGATCACCCGGTTTCGGGTCTATTGCCCGCGACTATGCGCCCTTATCAGACTCGGTTTCCCTTCGCCTCCCCTATACGGTTAAGCTTGCCACGAACAATAAGTCGCTGACCCATTATACAAAAGGTACGCAGTCACCCCGAAGGGCTCCTACTGCTTGTACGCACACGGTTTCAGGGTCTATTTCACTCCCCTCTCCGGGGTTCTTTTCGCCTTTCCCTCACGGTACTGGTTCACTATCGGTCGGTCAGGAGTATTTAGCCTTGGAGGATGGTCCCCCCATGTTCAGACAGGGTTTCTCGTGCCCCGCCCTACTCAATTTCATCGAAATGGCCCTTTCGCATACAGGGCTGTCACCTTCTATGGCCGGTCTTTCCAGGACCGTTTTGCTAGAACCAAATCGACTTTTGGGCTGTTCCCCGTTCGCTCGTCACTACTCAGGGAATCTCGGTTGATTTCTTTTCCTACGGTTACTTAGATATTTCAGTTCACCGCGTTCGCCTCGTACAGCTATGTATTCACTGCACGATACCTCCTAGGAGGTGGGTTTCCCCATTCGGACATTGCCGGATCAAAGCTTGTTGCCAGCTCCCCGACACTTTTCGCAGGCTACCACGTCCTTCATCGCCTCTGACCGCCAAGGCATCCACCGTGTGCGCTTATTCGCTTGACCATATAACCCCAAGTTGCCTCGGAGCCATACTCGATCCAGGGGTACAACGCCTGGATGCAAATACAACGACTCAATTTCTTAGGGACTCGAGGTCCCCGCCTTAGCCTCTACGACACGTATGGACATTCGTCTCAAACGCTCGCTACTTCCCATTTTTTCAAAGAACCGACGCCAGCCACAATGCTGGCGCCATTCAAATCTATATGTGTGTGCGCAGTCGATCGGTACTCGCAGAGTGGTGGAGCCTGTCGGGATCGAACCGACGACCCCCTGCTTGCAAAGCAGGTGCTCTCCCAGCTGAGCTAAGGCCCCGTGTTGGAAAGTCCGCACACCAATGCGCGGGCTTCTGCGAAGGGACTCGCAGGTGGTGGGTCTGGGAGGACTCGAACCACCGGCCTCACCCTTATCAGGGGTGCGCTCTAACCACCTGAGCTACAGACCCAGTCTGTTGTACCAATCGTGCAGGTCACTTGTGCGGACGCCTGGAAGGCAATCAGCTGTCTTTAGTCTCTAAAGGAGGTGATCCAGCCGCACCTTCCGATACGGCTACCTTGTTACGACTTCACCCCAGTCATCGGCCACACCGTGGCAAGCGCCCTCCCGAAGGTTAGGCTACCTGCTTCTGGTGCAACAAACTCCCATGGTGTGACGGGCGGTGTGTACAAGGCCCGGGAACGTATTCACCGCAGCAATGCTGATCTGCGATTACTAGCGATTCCGACTTCACGGAGTCGAGTTGCAGACTCCGATCCGGACTGAGAGAAGGTTTCTGGGATTGGCTTGCCCTCGCGGGTTTGCAGCCCTCTGTCCTTCCCATTGTAGTACGTGTGTAGCCCTGGCCGTAAGGGCCATGATGACTTGACGTCATCCCCACCTTCCTCCGGTTTGTCACCGGCGGTCTCCTTAGAGTTCCCACCATTACGTGCTGGCAACTAAGGACAAGGGTTGCGCTCGTTGCGGGACTTAACCCAACATCTCACGACACGAGCTGACGACAGCCATGCAGCACCTGTGTCACGGTTCCCGAAGGCACCAATCCATCTCTGGAAAGTTCCGTGCATGTCAAGGCCAGGTAAGGTTCTTCGCGTTGCATCGAATTAAACCACATACTCCACCGCTTGTGCGGGCCCCCGTCAATTCCTTTGAGTTTCAGTCTTGCGACCGTACTCCCCAGGCGGCGAACTTAACGCGTTAGCTTCGATACTGAGTTCCTAATTGAACCCAACATCCAGTTCGCATCGTTTAGGGCGTGGACTACCAGGGTATCTAATCCTGTTTGCTCCCCACGCTTTCGTGCCTCAGTGTCAGTGCTGGTCCAGATGGCCGCCTTCGCCACGGATGTTCCTCCCGATCTCTACGCATTTCACTGCTACACCGGGAATTCCGCCATCCTCTACCGCACTCTAGCCTGCCAGTATCCAATGCAATTCCCAGGTTGAGCCCAGGGCTTTCACATCAGACTTAACAAACCACCTACGCACGCTTTACGCCCAGTAATTCCGAGTAACGCTTGCACCCTTCGTATTACCGCGGCTGCTGGCACGAAGTTAGCCGGTGCTTATTCTTTGGGTACCGTCAGAACATCCGGGTATTAACCGAATGCTTTTCTTTCCCAACAAAAGGGCTTTACAACCCGAAGGCCTTCTTCACCCACGCGGCATGGCTGGATCAGGCTTGCGCCCATTGTCCAATATTCCCCACTGCTGCCTCCCGTAGGAGTCTGGACCGTGTCTCAGTTCCAGTGTGGCTGATCATCCTCTCAGACCAGCTACGGATCGTCGCCTTGGTGGGCCTTTACCCCGCCAACTAGCTAATCCGGCATCGGCTCATCTATCTGCGCCAGGCCCGAAGGTCCCCGGCTTTCACCCGTAGGTCGTATGCGGTATTAGCGTAAGTTTCCCTACGTTATCCCCCACAAATAGGCAGATTCCGATGCATTCCTCACCCGTCCGCCACTCGCCACCCAGGGAGCAAGCTCCCCTGTGCTGCCGTTCGACTTGCATGTGTTAGGCCTGCCGCCAGCGTTCACTCTGAGCCAGGATCAAACTCTTCACTTAAATGTTTCGGCTCCATCCCGAAGGACTTCGCCAATGCTTTGAGTGCAGTCGTCTGCCTGAGCCCCAAATTACTCGCTAGCATTGCTGCTATTGAATTGACTTGTTGCTCTGTTAGAACGTCTGCTGATGGACAGTTATCCACCGACCAGACGTCCGCACAAGTTACCTGCGCACACTGTCAAAGATCTGCGGAAAGCGGCCTCAGCGCCTGCCTTCCGATGCTCCGTCGTTTCCTCCGAAGCGAGCCGCCCATTCTAGCGCGGTTTTGGCGTCCGTCAACACCCGAAGGTGGAGATTTTTGCCTCCGCTTCAGCTGCCGGACCGAAGTCCTTTCCGCTGAAGCGAGCCGCACATCTTAGCGCGGTTTCCGGGAACGTCAACACCTCGTGAAGACCTGTGCCGCTCCGTTCCCG
>NZ_JAIWPT010000035.1 GCF_021191695.1 Proluteimonas luteida | reverse complement strand
GACGATGCGGTCCTCGGCGGCCTCGTCCTCGTTGACCACGAAACCGCCGCCGACCGAGTAGTAGTCGCGGGTGGCGATGACGCCGCCGTCCCCGCCGTAGGCGGTGAAGCGCATGCCGTTGGTGTGGAAGGGCAGCTTCTGGCGCTTGTTCATCACCAGGTCGCTCTTCTCGTCGAAGGCGATCTCGCGGACGCCGCCCAGCATGATGCGGCGCTGGCCGCGGATGCGCGCCAGCGCATCGGGAATGAGGTCCGGGTCGATCAGGTTGGGCATGTGGCCTTCCAGGCCCATCATGACCGCCTTGTCGGTGCCGTGGCCGCGGCCGGTGAGCGCGAGCGAGCCGAACACCTCGGCGCGCACGCGCACGACCTCGTCGAGCCGGCCGGGGACCTCCAGCCAGCGGCGCACGAAGCGCGCGCCGGCGCGCATCGGCCCGACGGTGTGCGAGGAACTCGGCCCGATGCCGATCTTGTAGAGGTCGAAGGTGCTGACGGCCATGTCAGGCGACCCGCCCGGCCATCCGCTGCTGCGGCCGGGCATGGCGTCCGGGCGATGTCGTCGGCATCCATCGGGCCACGGACACGGCCGCGGCGCCGCGTCGGCGGGACCGCATGTCAGTGGAAGATCTCGGCCACGGTCGCCGAGCCGATGAACGCCCCGGTGGCCGCGGTCAGCGAGACCAGCACGATGCGCCAGCCCAGGCGACGGAACATCGGCAGCTTGCGCGCCACCGAGAAGCCGGCCAGCGCCAGCACCGTGGTGGTGATGCTCATGAACTGGACCTGGTTGATGATCCCGGCGACCTGTCCGGCCAGCGGCCAGCCGCCCTGCAGCGTCGCGAACGTGGCGGCCAGGGCGAGGAACAGCATCAGCGGCAGCTTGCGCAGCAACCGCTTGAGCAGCAGGCCGAGCAGCACGATGGCCACCATCACCGCGACGCCCGGCAAGGTCTGCGCCGGTCCCACGCCGTGTCCGATCCAGTTGCTGATCGTGATGCCAGCGACCATCAGCAGCAGTGCCAGCACGCTGTCGGCGAACGTCGATCGTGCGTTCTCGCCTTCGAGTACGGCGTCGGTGTCCAGGTCGCCGGTCGACGGCGCGCGCCGCGCCAGCGCGGTGCGGCCGAGCACCGGCTCGAGCCGGCCGTAGAGCCAGTTGCACAGCGGCAAGGTGACGAACGCGGCGAAGTAGAAGCCGACCACGCCGGCGATCAGGTTGGCCGCGCCGGCGATGGCGGTCAGCTCGCGGGCCAGTTCCGGCGATTGCCCCAGCGTGATCGGCCCCAGCGCGGCGGCCATCATGCTGCCCGAGCCGATCCCCGCGCCCATCGCCAGCGAACGCGGATCGAAGATGCCCAGCGAAGCGATCACGCTGGCGAGCAGCGAGATGAACACCGCGCCGAGCACGGTACCGGTGATGTATTCGGCCAGCACCCCGCGGCCCTCGGCAGACTGCATGCCGTACTTCTGGCCGATGATGACCATCGCGGTTTCGCGGCCGATCGAGAACGTCGCGCCGACCGCCTCGCGCTTGATGCCCAGCAGCAGCGCCAGCGGCAGCGCCAGCACCATCGTGCCGAACGCGTGGCCCAGTTCCTGGAAGGCCAGCGCCCAGCCGACCTCGCGCAGCGCCTGCATGTTGGCGCCGGCCATCAGCCCCAGCTTGACGATGAACAGCAGCAGCGCGGTATCGAGCAGCTTGCCGGCGTAGGCCTGCAGCGGCAGGCCGAGCCGCAGCGCGGCCGGCAGGCGCGCGTGCCAGACCGCCAGCAGCGTGGTCGCCAGCAGCGCCACCAGCATCGGCAGGATCACGATGCTCGCCGACCACACCGGAATGGCCATCGGCCCGATCCATTCGGTGGCGGCGGTCACCGCCAGCACCACCAGGAACAGCAGCCATGGCCGTGACGGGAGCTTCGGCGAACCGGACGTGGGCGGCAACGGGGACGCGGCGTGGGACATGGGTGGGTCGCTCCAGAGGGGGTTCGCAAGGCGCCGGGCTGCGTTTCGCCCGGCGGCCGCGTGGTCGGTGCGCGTTGCGCGGGCGCAGGCGGTCAGCCGGCGCCGGCTGGCGGCGGCGCCTTGGCCTCGCCCGCGGTGAACCAGTCGCTGGGGGGAATCTCGTGGAAGATCACCCGCACCGCGGCGGCGGGCACGTCGAGATGCACGGTGGCGGCCTCGGTCACCGCCCGGGCGAAGGCGGCCTTCTGCGCGTGGCTGCGGCCGGCCAGGATGTTGGCGTGGATCAGGGGCATGTCATGGGTCCGTGTGGAAGCCGCAGCGCCCGAGCGTCTCCATCTCGAGCGACACGAAGGAGGAAGGGCGCAGCGCGCTGGCCGCGGTGGCGCCGCCGGCCAGCACGATGTCGCCCGGCGACAGCGTCTCGCCGGCCTCGGCGATGACCCGCGCGGCCGCGACCAGCGAACGCAGCGGATGGCCGAGGATCGCGGCACTCGACCCGAACGCCTGCGGGCGGCCGTCGAAGGCCAGCACCAGGCCGAGGTTGGACAGGTCGACATCCGGCCGCGACCACGGCCCGACGACGAAGCCCGACGAGGAACTGTTGTCGGCGACCACGTCGGTCAGCGAGAACCTGAAGTCCTCGTAGCGCGAATCGATGATCTCCAGCGCCGGCGCCACCGCGTCCACCGCGGCCAGCGCCTGCGGGATCGTGACCCGGCCCGCCAGCGGCCTGCCGACCAGGAAGGCGATCTCCGGTTCCACGCGCGGATGCACGTAGTCCGGCAGCGCGATGCTGCCGCCGTCCTCGACCAGCATGCCGGAGGTCAGGCGTCCCCAGATCAGGTCGTCCACGCCCATCTGCACCATCTTGGCGCGGCTGGTGAAGCCCATCTTGATGCCGACGCGGGTCTCGCCGCGATCCAGGCGGCGCTGGATGCTGGCGCGCTGCACCGCATAGGCGTCCTCCAGCGAGATCGGATCCTCCAGCTGCGGCGTGGCCGTGGCGTGGAACGCGGCGCCGTCGAGGCGCGCGGCGAGTGCGGCGATGTCGGTGCTCATGCGGCGGCCGCCTTCTGCTTGCGTTGCTGGACGAGGTCGAGCGCGACGTCGACGATCATGTCCTCCTGGCCGCCGACCATGCGCCGCTCGCCCAGTTCGATCAGGATCGTGCGCACGTCCAGGCCGTAGTCGGCCGCGGCCTTCTCGGCATGGCGCAGGAAGCTCGAATACACGCCGGCATAGCCGAGGCTGAGCGTCTCGCGGTCGACCCGCACCGGGCGGTCCTGCAGCGGGCGCACCAGGTCCTCGGCCGCGTCCATCAGCTTGAACAGGTCGCAGCCGTGGTCCCAGCCCATGCGTTCGGCGGCGGCGATGAACACCTCCAGCGGCGCATTGCCGGCGCCCGCGCCCATGCCCGCCAGCGAGGCGTCGACGCGGGTCGCGCCGTTCTCAACCGCGACGATCGAGTTGGCCACGCCCAGCGACAGGTTGTGGTGGGCATGGATGCCGATCCGGGTTTCGGGCTTCAGCGCCTCGCGCAGCGCCTGCACCCGTTCGCGCGCGCCGTCCATCGTCAGCGCGCCGCCGGAGTCGGTCACGTACACGCAATACGCGCCGTAGCTCTCCATCTTCCTCGCCTGTTCGGCGAGCGCGGCGGGTTCGATCATGTGGCTCATCATCAGGAAGCCGGCGACGTCGATGTCGAGCCGGCGCGCTTCCTCGATGTGCTGCCTCGCCACGTCGGCCTCGGTGCAGTGGGTCGCCACCCGCACCGAGCGCACGCCGGCCTGCACCGACTCGCGCAGCTCGTGCACGGTGCCGATGCCCGGCAGCAGCAGGGTGGTGACCCTGGCCTGGGTCACGCTGTCGGCGACGGCCTCGATCCATTCCAGATCGGTGTGCCTGCCGAAACCGTAATTGAAGCTGGAGCCGGCCAGGCCGTCGCCATGCGCGACCTCGATCGCGGCAACGCCGGCGGCGTCGAGCGCGCGGGTGATCGCGCGCACATGGTCGAGCCCATACTGGTGGCGGATGGCATGCATGCCGTCGCGCAGGGTCACGTCCTGGATGTACAGCCGTTCCCGGGTCACGAAGGACATCACGCCACCTCCTGCTTGCCTTGCGGCAGTTCGCGCTGCGACAGTTCGACCATGCGCTCGGCCGCGGCCAGCGCCGCCGAGGTCATGATGTCGAGGTTGCCGGCGTAGGCCGGCAGGTAGTGGCCGGCGCCTTCCACTTCGAGGAACACGCTGACCTTCAGGCCGGGCGCCGCGGTCGGCGCGCGCAGGATCGCCGCGCAGGCGTCGGCGTCGAGGCTTTCGAACTGCACGTCCTGCTTGAGCCGGTAGCCGGGCACGTAGCCGGCGACGCTGGCGACCATCCTGTGGATCGAGGCGCGGATCGCCTCGGGTTCGCCGCCGTCGGTCAGGCAGTACACGGTGTCGCGCATCATCAGCGGCGGCTCGGCGGGATTGAGCACGATGATCGCCTTGCCCGTCGCGGCGCCGCCGACCGATTCGATCGCGCGCGAGGTGGTCTCGGTGAACTCGTCGATGTTGGCGCGGGTGCCGGGGCCGGCGGATTTCGACGCGATCGACGCGACGATCTCGGCATAGCGCACCGGCGCGACCCGCGACACCGCCGCGACGATCGGAATCGTCGCCTGGCCGCCGCAGGTGACCATGTTGAGGTTCGGTGCATCCAGGTGCTGGTCGAGATTCACCGCGGGCACCGCGTACGGGCCGACCGCGGCCGGGGTCAGGTCGATGACGCGCTTGCCGTCGGCCTGCAGCACTTCGGCGTGGCGGATGTGCGCGCCGGCGGACGTGGCATCGAAGACGATGCCGATGTCCTGGTAGACCGGCAGCGCGCGCAGGCCGTCGAGCCCGTCGTGGGTCGTGGCCACGCCGAGCCGGCGCGCGCGCGCGAGGCCGTCGGATTCGGGGTCCACGCCGACCAGCGCGGCGATCTCCAGTTGCCTGCCGTGGCGCAGCAGCTTGATCATCAGGTCGGTGCCGATGTTGCCCGAGCCGATGATCGCGACCTTGGTCCTGTCCATTGCCTCATCCCTCCGAGAACATGGCCGACACGTTGCCCAGACCGGAGATCCGGGCCTCGAAGACATCGCCCGCGGACACGGACACCATCGGGCCCAGTGCGCCGGACAGGACGATGTCGCCGGCGCGCAGCGGGCGACCGGTCTCCGCCACCGTGCGTGCCAGCCACACCACGGCGTTGAGTGGATTGCCCAGACAGGCCGCCCCGCAGCCGACCGACACCGGCTCGCCGGCCTTTTCCAGCGACATGCCGCACAGCGCCAGGTCGAGGCTGTCGATCTTCTTCGGCGAACTGCCGAGCACGTACAGGCCCGACGACGCGTTGTCGGCAATGGTGTCGAAGATGCTGATCCTCCAGTCGCGCACGCGGCTGTCGACGATCTCGATCGCCGGCAGGGCGTAGCCGATGACGCCCAGCACGTGCCCGAGCGTCGGGCGATCGGCATCGAGGTCGCGGTCGACGACGAAGGCGATCTCGGCCTCCACCTTGGGCTGGATCAGCCGCGACAGCGGCACTTCCTGGCCGCTGCCGAACGCCATGTCGTCCAGCAGCACGCCGAAGTCCGGCTGGTCGACGCCCAGCTGGCGTTGCACCGCGACCGAGGTCAGGCCGATCTTGCGGCCGACGACCCGGCGGCCGGCGCCGATCGCCGCTTCGGTCAGCAGGTGCTGGACCGCGTAGGCGGCCCCGATGCCACCGTCCTCGAGCAGCGGCTTGACTGGATCGCAGGCCGTTCCCGTGCGCGCGGCCTCTCCGAGCAGGCGCGCGGCCTCGCGCACCGGAGCGCTGTCCAGCACGGCGTCAAAGCTTGATGCAGACATTGCGCAGCTCCGTGTAGAACTCCAGGCCATGCACGCCGCCCTCGCGGCCGATGCCGGACTGCCTGGCGCCGCCGAAGGCGGTGCGCAGGTCGCGCAGGAACCAGCAGTTGACCCAGGCCACGCCGACCTCGATCGCCGCGGCGACGCGGTGCGCGCGGGTCAGGTCGCCGGTCCAGATCGTCGTCGCCAGTCCGTAGGGGCTGGCATTGGCGCGTGCGATCGCCTCGTCCTCGCGGTCGAACGGCGCGACGTGGCAGCACGGCCCGAAGATTTCCTCGCGGATCACCGCCGAGTCCTCGGGCAGTCCCGTCCAGATCGTCGGCTGCACCCAGTAGCCGCCGGCCAGCGCGTCGGGCAGCTGCGGCACGCCGCCGCCGGTGACCACCGTCGCGCCGTCGTCGAGCGCACGCGCGTAGTAGCCCAGCACCTTGTCGCGGTGCCTGCTGCTGATCAGCGGGCCGAAACTGGTGCTCTCCGCCCACGGATCGCCGGGGACGAGCGCCTCGGCCGCGGTCTTCAGGCGCGAGACGAACGCCTCGAAGACCGGTCGTTCGACGTACACGCGCTCGGTGCCCAGGCAGACCTGGCCGCTGTTGAGGAAGGCGGAGCGGGCGATGCCGGCGACCGCGGCGTCGAGGTCGCAGTCGGCGAACACGATGCCGGCGTTCTTGCCGCCCAGTTCGAACGATACCGGCCGCACGCCGACCGCGGCGGCCTGCATGATCGCGGTTCCGGTGCGGGTCTCGCCGGTGAAGGTGATCGCGTCGACATCCGGATGTTCGGTCAGGTACTGGCCGGCCGAGTCCGGACCGAAGCCGTGCACGACGTTGAACACGCCGTCGGGCACGCCGGCATCGCGCATGACCTCGCCCAGCAGCGTCGTCGTGGAAGGCGTTTCCTCCGAGGGCTTGACCACGACGGTGTTGCCGAACGCCAGCGCCGGCGCGACCTTCCAGGTCATCAGCAGCAGCGGCAGGTTCCACGGGCAGATCACCGCGATCACGCCGCGCGGCGTGCGCAGGCCGTAGTTCAGCGCGCCGCGGCCGTCGGGCGTGTCGCTGCGGAACGCCTCGGTCGCCGAGGCCGCGATCTGGTCGGCGAAGACCTCGAAGTTGGCGGCGCCGCGCGGGATGTCGAGATGGCTGGCCAGCGAGGCCGGCTTGCCGGTGTCGCGGATCTCCGCCGCCACGAACTCGTCGAAGCGGTCGCGGATGCCGTCCGCCAGCCGGCGCAGGACCTTCGCCCGGGCCTGGCCGCTCAGGGTCGCCCATGGCCCTTGCAGCGCGCGCCGCGCGGCATCGACCGCATGCGCGACGATCGCCGCGTCGGCCTCGTGCACCTGCGCCACCACCTTGCCGGTCGCCGGGTCGCGGTTGTCGAACAGCGGGCGCGGCGACTCCACGTAGCGGCCATCGATGAAGTGGCGGATCACGGCCAGGTCGGCGAGGGGCGGCGAGGAGGTGGGGGTCATTGCCTGTCCATTGGAAGAGGGGGGCGGAAATACCGAAATTGCGTCCGGCAGCGCGCCGCCGTGGATTCGTTGCGTGCCTGCCCTCGCATAAAAAGTCGAAATTAATCAAAAGTCAACCGCTGTTTGGCGGCAGCTATGGGATTCTGCCCAATCAAATATCGAAATTATGCTTGACAAGGCGGGCGGCGATCTGCTCCCATCGCAGCATCTTCCTTTCCGCCCGGAGCATGCGTCCCGATGGCTGCCGTCCTCGATCCCGCGGCGTCGCTTGCGCCGGAAATGACCGCCTGGCGCCACCGCATCCACGCCTGGCCGGAACTCGGCTTCGAGGAGCTGCGGACCTCGGCACTGGTCGCCGAGGTACTCGAGTCGCTGGGGCTGGACGTCCACCGGGGCCTGGGCGGCACCGGCGTGGTCGCGGTCATCGACAGCGGCCGGCCGGGGCTGTCGATCGGCCTGCGCGCGGACATGGACGCGCTGCCGATGCAGGAGCACAGCGACGCGGCCTACCGCTCGCAGCGCGACGGCACCGCGCACACCTGCGGCCACGACGGGCATACCTCGGCGCTGCTGGGCACCGCCGCGTACCTGGTCCGGCATCCGCCGGCCAGCGGCCGCGTGGTGCTGATCTTCCAGCCGGCCGAGGAAGGCGGGCGCGGCGCGATACGCATGGCCGGGGACGGCCTGTTCGCGCGCTTCCCCTGCGACGAGGTCTACGCCTTCCACAACATGCCGCTGCTGGGCCGCGGCAAGGCCAGCGTGCGCAGCGGCGCGACGCTGCAGTCGCTGGCGG
>NZ_JAIWPT010000034.1 GCF_021191695.1 Proluteimonas luteida | reverse complement strand
GGACGGTCCCCCCCTCTCCCGCGCAGGCGCGGGAGAGGGGCGTCGGCGTCTCCCGCCGTAGGCGGGAGACGTCATTCAATCTTGGAGGCTGATCCTGCCTCCGCCCGTCGTCCCTGCAATGGCCTTCCATGCTCCGGGGTTTCGATGACGTGGTGATGACAGGTGCCGGCGGTCGCGTGACGGAGGATTGATGGCGACGGGCCGCGCATCCGTTACGCTGCGCGCCGTCCCCCGCAAGCAGGCACACACCGATGCCCCGTCCCCACTGGCGCCTGGTCCTCAACGGCAAATGTTCCGGCAACGGGGCGGTGCGCGACGCCGTGCACGCCTTGCGCGCGCGTGGCGTCGAGCTCGACGTGCGCGTGACCTGGGAGGCGGGCGATGCGATGCGACTGGTCGATGCGGCGGTCGCCGACGGCGTCGATACCGTGATCGCCGCCGGCGGCGACGGCACGCTCAACGAGGTGGCCGGGGCGCTGGCCGCGCAGCCGGGCGATGCGGACGCGCTGCCCGCGCTCGGGCTGCTGCCGCTTGGTACCGCCAACGATTTCGCCACCGCCGCCGGCATCCCCGACGATCCGCTGGCCGCGCTGGAACTGGTCGCGCGCCAGCCGCCGGTGCCGATCGACCTGGTCCGCGTCGACGCCGACGGCCAGTGCCGCTGGTACGCCAATCTCGCCTCCGGCGGCTTCGGCACCCAGGTCACCGTCGAGACCAATGAGGGCTTGAAGAAGGTGCTCGGCGGCCTGGCCTATTTCATCACCGGGCTGTCGCGGATCGGGCGCATCGAGCCGATCGTCGCGCACGTGTCCGGCCCCGGTTTCGACTGGCACGGCGGTTTCGTCGCACTGGGCATCGGCAACGGCCGCCAGGCCGGCGGCGGACAGTTGCTGTGTCCCGACGCACGGATCGACGACGGCCTGCTCGATGTCACCGTCGTGCCGGAGCTGGAAACCGAACGGGCCGCCACCCTGCGCACCGCGCTGCATACCGCGCTGACGGA
Source organism: Proluteimonas luteida (assembly GCF_021191695.1). Lineage (GTDB taxonomy): Bacteria > Pseudomonadota > Gammaproteobacteria > Xanthomonadales > Xanthomonadaceae > Luteimonas > Luteimonas luteida. Next base: position 8,210 of record NZ_JAIWPT010000034.1, on the reverse strand, counting down.
AGGCAGGGTCGCCGCGCTCGACCAGGTCGCGCTGCGGCCGCGCCTGCCCGACGTCGTGATCGAGGGCGAAGCGCCGCTGACCCTGAACCTGGACGGCGAGCCGGTGCGCGCGCGCCGCTTCGCGCTGGCCTGCGCGCCGCGGCGGTTGCGCATGCACCTGCCGCCGGGCTGCCGGTTGCTGGCGGCCAACGCCGGCGCCACGGACGACGACTGACGCCGCGCCCGGTCGCGCAATCGGCGGCGAGTGGGTACAGTAGCCGGCATGCGCGCGACCGCACCCCTGCATTTCCGTTCCGCCGGCACCAGCTGGCGATGGTGGCCCCCGGCTGCACTCGCTTCCGCCTGCCCGCTTTCCAAGGAAATGCCGCGTGATCCCGCAACAGGACTTCCAGCAGTACGCCGCTGACGGCCATACCCGCATCCCGGTGGTGCGCGAGGTGCTGTCCGACCTCGACACGCCGCTGTCGGTCTACCTCAAGCTTGCCGACGGCCCGCATACCTACCTGTTCGAATCGGTCGAGGGCGGCGAACGCTTCGGCCGCCATTCGATCATCGGCCTGCCGGCCTCGCGCGTGTACGCCTTCCACGGCCACACGCTGACGGTCAGCGAGCACGGCGAGGCGGTCGAGACGCGCGAGGTCGACGACCCGTTCGCCGAGGTCGAGCGCCTGCGCAGCGAACATGCGGTGCCGAAGCTCGACGGCCTGCCGGCGTTCACCGGCGGGCTGGTCGGCTGGTTCGGCTTCGAGTGCGTCGAGTACATCGAGCCGCGGCTGCGCAATGGCGTGCGCGCCGACGTGCGCGACGAGCTGGGCACGCCCGACATCCTGCTGATGCTGAGCACCGAGGTCGCGGTGTTCGACAACCTCAAGGGCCGGCTGTACCTGATCGTGCACGCCGACCCGCGCGAGCCGCAGGCCTGGGCGCGCGCCAACCGCCGGCTCGATGCGCTGACCCACCGCTTGCGCCACGGCGGTGCCGGCTACCCGGAGACGCTGCAGCCGGCGGCGCTGGACGAATCCGACTTCGTCTCCGGCTTCACCCGCGAGGGCTTCATCGACGCGGTGCAGGCCACCAGGGACTACATCGCCGCCGGCGACGCCTTCCAGGTCGTGCTGTCGCAGCGCATGTCGGTGCCGTTCCAGGCGCGCCCGGTCGATGTCTACCGCGCGCTGCGCGCACTCAATCCCTCGCCTTACATGTACTTCCTCGACGTCGGCGGCACCCAGGTGGTCGGCTCGTCGCCGGAGATCCTGGTGCGCCTGCAGCACACAGGCGACGGTGGGCGCGCCGTCACCGTGCGCCCGATCGCCGGCACCCGGCCGCGCGGCGCGACGCCGGAACAGGACCTCGCGCTGGAGGCCGAACTGCTGGCCGATCCCAAGGAGCGTGCCGAGCACCTGATGCTGATCGACCTTGGCCGCAACGACGTCGGCCACGTCTCCGAGGCGAGCACGGTGGAGGTCGGCGAACGCTTCGTCATCGAGCGCTACAGCCACGTCATGCACATCGTCAGCGAAGTCACCGGGCGCCTGAAGGACGGCCTGAGCTACGCCGACGTGCTGCGCGCGACGTTCCCGGCCGGCACCGTCAGCGGCGCGCCGAAGGTCCGTGCGCTGGAGATCATCCGCAGCCTCGAGCCGGTCAAGCGCAACGTCTACTCCGGCGCCGTCGGCTACATCGGCTGGCATGGCGACGCCGATACCGCGATCGCGATCCGTACCGCGGTGATCCAGGACGGCCGCCTGTACGTGCAGGCCGGCGCCGGCATCGTCCACGACTCGGATCCCGAGAAGGAATGGGAGGAGACCATGAACAAGGGCCGCGCCCTGTTCCGCGCGGTGGCGCAGGCGGCGAAGGGGTTGTGATGGACGAATCGTGCGGGTCGGGGAAACGGGTGACGCCATGCTGCTGATGATCGACAACTACGACAGCTTCACCTGGAACCTCGTGCAGTACCTGCAGGCGCTGGGTGCCGAGGTGCGGGTGGAGCGCAACGATGCGCTGTCGGTCGACGAGATCGCCAGGCTCGCGCCCGAGCGCATCGTGATCTCGCCGGGGCCGTGCACGCCGAACGAGGCCGGCGTGTCGCTGGCGGTGATCGAGCGCCTCGGCGCGACGACGCCGATCCTCGGCGTCTGCCTCGGCCACCAGGGCATCGGCCAGGCCTATGGCGGCCGGGTGATCCGCGCCGGCCGCATCATGCATGGCAAGACCTCGGCGATCCGCCACGAGGGCAAGGGCGTGTTCGCGTCGCTGCCCGACGGCTATGAAGCCACGCGCTACCACTCGCTGGTGGTCGAGCGGTCGTCGCTGCCGGACTGCCTGGAAGTCACCGCGTGGACCGAGCACGACGACGGCACGTTCGAGGAGATCATGGGCCTGCGCCATCGCGAGCATCCGGTCGAGGGCGTGCAGTTCCATCCCGAGTCGATCCTGACCGAGCACGGCCATGCGCTGCTGAAGAACTTCCTGGAGAGGTGAGGCATCGAGACACTTCGTCATTCCCGCGAAAGCGGGAATGACGGGAAGGAAACTACGCTTTTCACCAATCACCAATCACCAATCCCGGCACCCCAACGGACGAACGTCCGGTCATCCCGAATCCCGAAAATGCCCATCACCCCCCACGAAGCCCTGCAACGCACCATCGAGCACCGCGAGATCTTCCGCGACGAGATGGTCGGACTGATGCGCCAGATCATGCAGGGCGAGGTCTCGCCGCTGATGACCGCGGCGATCCTGACCGGCCTGCGGGTCAAGAAGGAGACCGTCGACGAGATCGCAGGCGCGGCCCAGGTCATGCGCGAGTTCGCGCTGCCGGTGCCGCTGGACGACGGCACGCGCGCGCACCTGGTCGACATCGTCGGCACCGGCGGCGACGGCGCGCATACGTTCAACATCTCCACCGCCAGCATGTTCGTCGTCGCCGCGGCCGGCGCGAAGGTCGCCAAGCACGGCAACCGCAGCGTGTCGTCGAAGTCGGGCAGCGCCGACGTGATCGAGGCCCTGGGCGCGCGCATCGACCTGCAGCCCGACGAGGTGGCGCGCTGCATCGACGAGGCCGGCATCGGTTTCATGTTCGCGCCCGTGCACCATCCGGCGATGGCGGCGGTCGCGCCGGTACGCCGCGAGATGGGCGTGCGCACGATCTTCAACATTCTCGGGCCGCTGACCAACCCGGCCGGCGCGCCGAACATCCTGATGGGCGTGTTCCATCCCGACCTGGTCGGCATCCAGGTGCGCGTGCTGCGCGAGCTCGGCGCCGAGCGCGCGCTGGTGGTCTGGGGCCGCGACGGCATGGACGAGATCTCGCTCGGCGCCGGCACCCTGGTCGGCGAACTGCGCGACGGCGAGGTCCGCGAGTACGAGATCCACCCCGAGGACTTCGGCATCGCCATGGCCGCCAGCCGCAACCTGCGGGTGGCCGATGCGGCCGAGTCGAAGGCGATGCTGCTCGAGGCGCTCGACGATGTGCCCGGCCTGCCGCGCGACATCGTCTCGCTCAATGCCGGCGCGGCGCTGTACGTGGCCGGGGTCGCCGATTCGATCGCCGCCGGCATCGTGCTGGCGCGCGAGGCGATCGCCTCGGGCGCGGCGCGCGCCAGGCTGGCCGCCTACGTCGACCTGACCCGGTCGCTGCGCGGCGGCTGAGTCGCCGTCCGCGGCCTCGTGCGCCCTGTGCGCGGGGATTTGTCAAGGCGTTGCGCGCGCCGGCTGCGTGCTAACTTGACCGCCATCACGACCACGGCCAAGGAGCCGACGAATGCCGAGCAAGACCCCCGACGGGGAAGAGCGGGGATGGATCGTCCCGATCGGCGGTGCCGAGGACAAGGAAGCCGACCCGAAGGTGCTGCGGCGCTTCGTCGAGATCTGTGGTGGCGCGGACGCGCGCATCGTCGTGATCCCGACCGCCAGCCGCCTGATCGAGACCGGTACCCAGTACGCGCGCCTGTTTCCCGAGCTCGGCGCGGCCGAAGTCACCGTGCTCGACTTCGACACCCGCCGCGACTGCCATGAGCAGAACCGGCTGGACATCATCGAGCGCGCCACCGGCGTGTTCTTCACCGGCGGTAACCAGCTGCGCCTGTCGACGCTGCTCGGCGGGACCCCGGTCGCCAAGCTGATCCGCGTGCTCAACGCGCGCGGGCTGCCGGTCGGCGGCACCAGCGCCGGTGCCAGCATCCTCAGCGAGCACATGATCGCCTTCGGCCAGGAAGGCTCGTCGCCGCGCGCGGGCAGCGTGCGCCTGGCGCCGGGGCTGGGCCTGACCAACCGCTTCATCATCGACCAGCATTTCCGCCAGCGCGACCGGCTGGGCCGGCTGGTCGCCGGGCTGGCCTACAACCCGTTCGCGATCGGCATCGGCCTCGACGAGGACACCGCGGCGTTCATCGGCCCGGACGACACCCTCGAAGTGGAAGGCAGCGGCTCGGTGACGATCGTCGATGCCGCCGAGCTGAGCTTCTCGTCGATGGACCGCGCCGGCGAGGACGACCCCGTGTGCCTGCTCGGGCTGCGCGTGCATATCCTGATCGCGGGTGCGACCTTCAACCTGCACACCCGGCAGGCCGCCGCCGGCAGCCTTGCGGTCAGCAAGACCTGAGCCACCGGATGCGCGGGTTCGCATTGCTGCTGATGGCGATGGGTCTGGCGCCAGCGGCTGCGGAAGAATCGGATGCGCGCCTGCGCTATGCCTGCGATCCGGGAATGGACGCACCCAGGCTGGAACTGATGGCCGGCGACACCGGGGGCGCGCCCGTCGTTTTGGGTGACGGTGTCGAATGGATCGACGTCGCGCCGCTGCAGAGGTTCGACGACAGGACCGATCCGCGCAGCGGCCAGCGGCTGCGCGCGGGCTCGGAAACCCTGACGCGCCGCTGCGGTGCCTACACGGTCGAGATCCGCGCCGGTTTCTACAACCCCGATCCGCAGGGCGAGATGGGCGGCGCGCCGGCCTACCCGATCGTCGGGATCTCCGAGGCCGGCCGTGGCCACATCGGCACCTTCGCGATGGGCGTGTGCGGTGCGTCCAACCCGCGCTACAGCTATCTCGTCCAGTGCCCGTCGGACTGGGCCACGCGCGTGCTGGTCGTGGGGGCGCCCGCGGTCCGTGGCACCATGCTGGAACTGCGTCGGGCGCATGACGACATCCGCCTTCTTGCCCCCCTGCCGCCCGGGGCGTCGCCCTAGCCGACTCAGCCACTTCACAAGGGAATTTCCATGCGCATCCTCGAACGTTCCGTCTACGTCGGCCCCTCGCAATACGCGCATTTCCCGGTCATCCGGCTGGTGCTGGATCTCGAACAGCTGGAAGCCTGGCCGACCGGCCGGCTCGGTGGCGGCTTCGTCGATGCGCTGGTCGCCGCGCTGCCGGGGCTGGCCGAGCATGGCTGTTCCTACCGCGAGCCCGGCGGTTTCATCCGGCGCATGCGCGAGGGCGAGGGCACCTGGCTCGGCCATGTGATGGAGCACGTCGCGATCGAGCTGCAGAACATCGCCGGCGAGGACGTGAGCTTCGGCCGCACCCGCGGCATCGGCGACGACCGCCCCGGCGTGTACTCGGTGGTCTACGAGTACGCGCAGCGCGAGGAGGGCATCGCCGCCGGCGAGCTGGCGATCCGCCTGCTCAGCTCGCTGCTGCCGGCCGACATCCGGCCCGAGGGCAGCGTGCCGGCCGACTGGCAGTGGGACGAGGCGCGCGACGACTTCATCCGCTACGCGCAGAAGCGCGCACTGGGCCCGTCGACCGCCTCGCTGGTGCGCGCCGGCGTGGAGCGCGGCATTCCGTGGCTGCGCCTGAACCAGCAGTCGCTGATCCAGTTCGGCCACGGCAAGTACCAGCAGCGCATCCAGGCGACGATCACCGGCCGCACGCCGTACATCGCCGTCGAACTGGCCAGCGACAAGGAGGAGACCAACAAGATCCTCGCGACCCTGGGCCTGCCGGTGCCGCGCCAGCAACTGGTCTCCAGCCAGGTCGACGCGCTCAAGGCGGCGCGCCGGCTCGGCGGGCCGGTGGTGCTCAAGCCCTACAACGGCAACCACGGCCGCGGCATCACCATCAACATCAGCGGCGACGACGAGATCCGCGAGGCCTTCGCCGCCGCGCAGGCGCATTCGCGCTCGGTCATCGTCGAGACCTTCCAGCCCGGCGACGACCACCGCCTGCTGGTGGTCAACGGCGAGCTGATCGCCGCGACCCGGCGCACGCCCGGGCACGTGGTCGGCGACGGCACGCACACCATCGCCGAACTGGTCGAGATCGTGAACCAGGACCCGCGCCGCGGCGTCGGCCACGAGAAGGTGCTGACCCGGATCGAACTCGACCGCGAGGCGACGCTGATGATGGAGCGCGTCGGCCACAGCGCGGAATCGGTGCCGGCAGACGGCGAGGTCGTGTTCCTGCGCTCGACCGCCAACCTGTCGACCGGCGGCACCGCGACCGACGTCACCGACATCATCCACCCCGACAACCGCGACATGGCGGTGCGCGCGGTGCGCGCGATCGGCCTGGACGTGGGCGGCGTCGACTTCATCACCCCGAACATCGCCGAGAGCTACAAGACCATCGGCGGCGCGATCTGCGAGGTCAACGCCGCGCCCGGCTTCCGCATGCACGTGGCGCCCAGCGAAGGCACGCCGCGCGACCCGGCCGGCCCGGTCATCGACATGCTGTTCCCGCCGGGCACGCCGTCGCGCGTGCCGATCGCCGCGCTCACCGGCACCAACGGCAAGACCACGACCGCGCGCATGCTCGCCCACGTCGCCAAGATGGCCGGCTACACCCCCGGCCTGACCACGACCGACGGCGTCTACATCGACGGCCAGCGCACCGTCGAGGGTGACATGACCGGGCCGGTGTCGGCGCGCATGGTGCTGTCGGACCCGGCGATCGACCTGGCCGTGCTGGAGACCGCGCGCGGCGGGTTGCTGCGCGCCGGCATGGGCGTGCCCGAGGTCGACGTCGGCGCGGTGCTCAACGTGCAGGCCGACCACCTCGGCCTGAAGGGCATCGACACCCTGGAGCAGCTGGCCGAGATCAAGCGCATCGTGGTGGAAGTGGCGAAGGACTGCGCGGTGCTCAACGCCGACGACCCCAACGTGCTGCGGATGTCGGCCTACACCGACGCGAAGACCATCTGCTACGTGACGATGAACCCCTCGCATCCGCTGGTGCGCGAGCACATCCGTGCCGGCGGCCGCGCCTGCGCGCTGGAGAACGGCGTCAACGGCCACATGATCACCCTCTACGACAAGGGCAGCCACATCCCGCTGATGTGGACCCACCTGATTCCCGCAACGATCGAGGGCCGCGCGCTGCACAACGTGCAGAACGCGATGTTCGCCGCGGCCATGGCGTTTTCGCTGGGGATCAGGCTCGACGCGATCCGCCAGGGCCTGCGCACCTTCGACACCACGTTCTTCCAGGCGCCGGGGCGCATGAACGTGTTCGACGAGCATCCGTTCAAGGTCATCATGGACTACGCGCACAACGCCCACGCGGTCGGCGTCATGGCCGAACTCGCGCAGCGCCTGGACGTGGGCGGCCGCCGCATCGTCGTGGTCACCGGCCCCGGCGACCGCCGCGACGAGGACCTGGCGGCGATCGCGCAGGCGGTGCACGGCCACTTCGACCATTTCGTCGTGCGCCGCGATGACAACCTGCGCGGCCGCGACGGCGACGAGGTGCCGCGCATCATCGCCCGTGCGCTGGAAGCGGCCGGCGTGCCGGCCGACGCGATCAGCGTGGTCCCCGACGAGCAGGACGCGGTCGAGGCCGCGCTGCGCATGGCCGCTGCCGGCGACCTGCTGGTGGTGTTCGCCGACGCGCTGGCCCGCACCTGGAAGCAGATCATCAAGTTCAATGCCGAAGGCGAGGCGCCGCGCGCGCGGGTCGAGCTGCCGTCGCTGGCGCCGGCGCGCAGCGCCGACGAGGCGGCGGTCGCGGCGATGGAGGGCGTGGTCCGCGACGAGCGCGGGCTGGTGTTCGAACGCGAGGAAAGCGACTGACGATGCACGCCGAACCCTTCGCCGAATCGCGCCGCCTGACCGGCACCAACGTCTATTTCGCGGGGACCGGCGCGGCGCTGGAGACCGCGGTCGGCGCGCCGGTCGCGGCGTCGCTGCTGGCCCGCTGGCAGGGCCGGATCCGGGCCGCGCGGGTGGCGCTGGGCTGGGCCGACGAGGCGATCGTCGTGCGTCCGCAC
>NZ_JAIWPT010000033.1 GCF_021191695.1 Proluteimonas luteida | reverse complement strand
ACGGGGCGGGCGACGAGGTCCGCAAGGTATACGAACACGGTCGGATCAGCTGGCGGGGCGGGAACTGGCGGATCGGCAAGGCCTTCGTCGGCGAGCATGTGGCTGTCCGCCCCGCAGGAGAGGATGGTCAGTACGATGTCTACTGGAGCACGTATCGGATCGCCCGGATCGACAGCACGACCCGGACGGTGAACGCGGGCCGTTCGCTCGCATGACCTGTCCACCATGTCTCCGAACGAGTGTCCACCATGTGGCCGGGCCATACAGCGTGTGGAGAGGGGCGTCGGTTTGTTGGGCCCTTCTTCCTGTGGGAGAAGGTGGCCCGAAGGGCCGGATGAGGGGGCGCTTTTCCGCGTTGCCCTCACCCCACCACCTGCGTGGCAGGTGGTTCTCCCTTCTCCCAATTGCGTGTGGAGAGGGCGTCGGTTCGTTGGGCCCTTCTCCCTGTGGGAGAAGGTGGCCCGGAGGGCCGGATGAGGGGGGCGCTTTTCCGCGTTGCCCTCACCCCACCACCTGCGCTGCAGGTGGTCCCCCCCTCTCCCATTGCATGGGAGAAGGGCGTCGGTGTCTTCCGCCTGCGGCGGAAGACGGTTCTTTTACTGGGCCCTGATCGCCAGGGCGGGCAGGCCGCCGTTACCGAGCTTCTGCTTGGCCTCGGCCAGTTCGGTGGCACTGCCGTAGGGGCCCATGCGCACCCGGTAGACGGTCTTGCCGGCGGCTTCGCCCGGCTCGACCCGGGCGCTCAGGCCGAGCAGGGCGATGCGTGCCTTCAGCGCTTCGGCGTCGCCCGCGGCGCTGAACGAGCCGGCTTGCAGGATGTAACGGGCATCGCCTGCCGCCGGCGTGACGCTGGCGGTGGCCGGGCCTTGCGTGGCGGCAGGAGCGGCGGCCTGAGCCTGCGCGGCCGGCGTCCGTCCAGCCGCCGGCTGGGCCGGGGTGCCTTCGGGCAATGGCCGCGGACCCGAGGCCGGGGCGTCGCTGGCGAGGTCGGCGGCATCGGGGTTGCGCGCCTGCAGCGTGGCCTGCTGCTGCTCGGCAAGGCGCCGGCGCTCGGCCTCGGCGCGCGCGCTGGCGGCGAGTTCGGCGTCGCTCATCGCCACTTCCTGCTCGGGCAGCATCGTGTAGAAGTCGTAGTCGGTCGACGTGCCGGCCGGCTGCGCGGGCTGCGGGCGCGGCGCCGGGGCGGCCGGCGCCTGCATGTCCGATTCGTCCAGTGCGCCGAGCGGCGGCTGCGCATCCGGATTGGGCTGCGGCCGGAAGAAGCCGTCCTCGCTGCCGGGCTTGAACAGGCGCGGCGCGGCCAGCACCACGACCAGCGCGATGACGATGCCGAGGATCAGCCAGGCCCAGCCGGGCAGTCCGCCCGAGCTGCCGCCGCTGCGCCGTGCCTGCGATTTACCGCGTCGTGCTGCCATTTACATTGCCTCCGGGGCATTCACGCCCAGCAGTGCCAGGCCGTTCTTCAGCACCTGGCGTACCGCCAGGGCCAGGGCCAGACGCGCGTCGCGCACGACGGCCTCGTCGACGAGGAACTGGTGGTCGTTGTAGTACGTCTGGAACGCCTGCGCCAGTTCCAGCAGGTAGGTCGCGACCAGGTGCGGCTCGAGCTGGGCGCCGGCGGTCGCGACGATCTCCGGCCAGCGGGACAGGTCGATCAGCACGTCGCGCAGTGCGGCGTCGCCCATGTCCGGCAACTGGGCCAGGCCGTTCTGCAGGTCGAACGCAAGGCCGCGCTCGTTGAGCTGGCGCAGCAGGCCGCAGATGCGCGCGTGCGACAGCTGCACGTAGTAGACCGGGTTGTCGAGCGACTGGCTGCGCGCCAGGTCGATGTCGAACACGAGCTGGGAATCGGGCTTGCGCGCGACCAGGAACCAGCGCGTCGCGTCGCGGCCGGCCTCGTCGATGAGATCGCGCAGGGTCAGGTAGCTGCCGGCGCGCTTGGACAGCTTCACTTCCTCGCCGCCGCGCATCACCGTGACCATCTGGTGCAGCACGTACTCGGGCCAGCCCTGCGGGATGCCGGCATCGAGCGCCTGCAGGCCGGCGCGCACGCGCGCGAGCGAGCCATGATGATCGGCGCCTAGCTCGGTGATCGCGCGGGTGTAGCCGCGCTGCCACTTCGACAGGTGGTAGGCCACGTCCGGCACGAAATAGGTGTAGGTGCCGTCGGACTTGCGCATCACGCGGTCCTTGTCGTCACCGAAATCGGTGGTGCGCAGCCACAGCGCGCCGCCTTCCTCGTAGGTGTGGCCGTGGGCGACGAGCTCGCGCACCGTCTCCTCGACCTTGCCGTCGGCGTACAGCGACGATTCGAGGAAGTAGACGTCGAAGCCGACGCCGAACGCGGCGAGGTCGCCGTTCTGTTCGCGGCGCAGGTAGGCCACCGCGAAGCGGCGGATCGCGTCGAAGTCGTCGGCATCGGCCGCGCCGGTGACGGTCTGGCCTTCGATCTCGATCACGCCGCCATCGAGGTAGGCGCGGGCCACGTCGCCGATGTAGTCGCCGCGGTAGCCGTCCTCGGGCCAGCCGGCGTCGTCGGGCGTGAGTCCCTTCGCGCGCGCCTGCACCGAGCGCGCGAGGTTCTCGATCTGCACGCCGGCGTCGTTGTAGTAGAACTCGCGCCGGACCTGCCAGCCGTTGGCGTCGAGCACGCGCGCGATGCAGTCGCCGATCACCGCGGCGCGGCCGTGGCCGACGTGCAGCGGACCGGTGGGATTGGCCGACACGTACTCCACGCCGGCGGTGCGCGCCTCGCCGCTGTCGTTGCGGCCGTAGCTGTCGCCCTCGGCATGCACCGCGACCAGCTGGCGCTGCCAGGCGGCCGGCGTCAGCCGGAAATTCAGGAAGCCGGGCCCGGCGATCTCGACCGCGGCGATGTCGTCGCCGGCCGGCAGCGCATCGACCAGCGCCTGCGCGATCGCGCGCGGATTGCTGCGGGCAGGCTTGGCCAGCAGCATCGCGGCATTGGTCGAGAAATCGCCGTGGCTGCGGTCCTTCGGGCGCTCGACGACGAATGCGGGCGTGGCGAGGTCGGCGGGCAGCGTGCCCTGGTCACGGAGCGTGGCGATCGCCTGATCGACGAGGGACGCGATCAGGACGCGGAGCTGGGGTTTCACGGGTGTGGGGATGTCGCGGTTCAACGGTCGGCCATTGTACGCGAGCAGGCTGTACGGGGCGCCTGACGCGTCTGTTCAGCCTGGCGTTCCAGGCGGGCGGCGGACCTGACGCCGACCGACCCGTGCCGACGGCAGGTGCCGATGTGAAGCGGGTCCCTCGCTGCGCTCGGGACGACAATTGGGTCCGCGCCCTGTCACATCCACCCGCGCGCCGCCAGCGACACCGCGGCGCCGTCGCCGACGACGAAGTGGTCGAGCAGGCGCACGTCGACCAGGGCCAGCGACTGCTTGAGCTGGACGGTGACGGCGCGGTCGGCGGCGCTGGGTTCGCGGCTGCCGCTGGGGTGGTTGTGGCCGACGATGACCGCGGCCGCGTTGTGCGCCAGTGCACGGCGCACGATCTCGCGCGGATGCACCTCGGCGCCGTCGATGGTGCCGCGGAACAGCTCCTCGAATGCCAGCGCGCGGTGCCGGCTGTCGAGGAACAGCGCGGCGAACACCTCGTGCGGGAAGCCGCGCAGGCGCTGCGAGAAATAGCGGCCGGCCGCGGACGGGTCGGTCATCGCCTCGCCGCGGGCGAGATCGGCGGCCAGCACCCGGTTGCCCAGCTCCAGCGCGGCGGCCAGCGCGCAGGCGCGCGCCGGCCCGAGGCCGGGCAGGCCGGCGAGTCCGGCCGGGCCGAGGTCGAGCAGCGCGCGCAGCGGGCCATGCGCGGCCAGCAGCCGGCGCGCGGTGGTCACCGCATCCTGGCCGCGCAGGCCCGAGCCGAGGAAGATCGCCAGCAGTTCGGCGTCCGACAACGCGCTGGCGCCGCGGCCGAGCAGCTTCTCGCGCGGGCGTTCGTCGGCGGGCCATTCGTGGATGTGCATCGGCGACCTCGGACAGGAAGCCGGCACCGGCAGGTCCGCGACCGAGGGGAGGCGGTGGCGGACGCGCCGGTGCCGGCGACGTGGTCATTGCACCGCATCGCCGCTGCCGGCGCCGCCGGGGCATTCCGTGGCTTCGGGTAAGCTGTCGACCGGATCGAGTGTAGGAATTCTCCGAGATGGCGGCCGTGCCCCCTCCGCTGCGCGGGCAGCACATCCTGTTGTGCGTCTGCGGCGGTATCGCCGCGTACAAGGCGGCCGAGCTCGTGCGGCGCCTGCGCGACGCCGGCGCCGAGGTGCAGGTCGCGATGACCGACAGCGCGCAGCGCTTCGTCGCCGCGGCGACGTTCCAGGCGGTGTCCGGCGCAGCGGTACGCACGACGCTGTGGGATGCCGGCGCCGAGGCGGCGATGGGCCATATCGAACTCGCGCGATGGGCCGACCGCATCGTCGTCGCGCCGGCCACCGCGAACACCCTGGCCAAGCTGGCGCATGGCTTCGCCGACAACCTGGTGACCACGCTGTGCCTGGCCACGACCGCGCCGCTGAGCCTGTGCCCGGCGATGAACCACCGCATGTGGCTGCATCCGGCCACGCAGGCGAACATCGCGCTGCTGCGCGAACGCGGGGCGCAGGTGATCGGGCCGGACGACGGGCCGCTGGCCGAGGGCGAGTCCGGCCCCGGACGCCTTGCCGAACCCGCGGCGATCGTCGCGGCGTTGCCGGCATGAATGCCGCGCTCGCCGGCCGTCGGGTGATCGTCAGCGCCGGACCGACCTACGAGGACCTCGACCCGGTGCGGTTCATCGGCAACCGCAGCAGCGGCAAGATGGGGTTCGCGGTCGCCGCCGCGGCCGCGCGCGCCGGCGCCGACGTGGTGCTGGTCGCAGGCCCCGTGCACCTGGCCACGCCCGAGGGCGTGCACCGCGTCGACGTGCGATCGGCCGCGCAGATGCATGACGCGGTGTTTGCCGCGCTGCCGGCCGACATCTACGTCGGCGCCGCCGCGATCGCCGACTTCACCCCGCTCGAGGTCGCCGAGCACAAGATCAAGAAGGTGCCGGGCGAGGAGGGCCTGACCCTGCGCCTGGTGCGCACCGCGGACCTGCTGGCCGACATCGCCGCCAGCGGCCGGCGTCCACGGCTGGTGGTCGGCTTCGCCGCCGAAACCCGCGACGTCGATGCCAACGCCAATGCCAAGCGCATCGCCAAGGGCGTCGACCTGATCGCGGCCAACCGCGTCGGCGCGCCCGGCAGCGGTTTCGAGGGCGACGACAACCTGCTGGTGGTGCATGCTGCCGACGGCAGCCGCCGGCTCGGCCCCGCGCCCAAGACCGCGATCGCCGCCGATCTCGTCGCCCTGATCGCCGACCACCTGGCCAAGGAGGCCTGCTGATGTCCACCGACACCCCGCCCCCCGCACCCCGGGCCCACGTCCTCGATGTCCGCGTGCTCGACGCGCGTTTCGGCCAGCAGTGGCCGCTGCCGGCCTATGCCACCGCCGGCAGCGCCGGCCTCGACCTGCGCGCCGCGCTCGACGAGGCGCTGACCCTGCTGCCGGGCGACACCGCGCTGGTGCCGTCGGGACTGGCGATCCACATCGCCGATCCCGGCCTGTGCGCCGTCGTGTTGCCGCGCTCGGGCCTGGGCCACAGGCACGGCATCGTGCTCGGCAACGGCACCGGCCTGATCGATGCCGACTACCAGGGGCCGCTGTTGATCAGCGTGTGGAACCGGGGCAGGGACGCCTTCACCATCGAGCCCGGTGACAGGATTGCGCAGCTGGTCATGCTTCCGATCGTGCGGGCGACCCTGAATGTGGTGGATACTTTCGTCGACAGCGCCCGCGGATCGGGGGGATTCGGCCATTCGGGCGTGCGCTGACAGGGGACAATTCGATGACAGAGACTGAGACGCACAAGTCGCGCGTGCTGCTGGCGCGTCTGCGCCCGGTGACACCGGTGCTGGCGATCGTGCTGGTGCTGCTGGCCTTGTGGCTGGCGTGGAGCGGCTGGCAGCAGCGCCAGCACGCGGGCCAGGTGCGCAGCGCCGAGCAGGCGCGCGATGCCGCGGTCGCCGCGACTGGCCAGGCATTGTCGGCGGAACTGGCGCGTCTGCGCGAACGCCTCGGATCGGCGCCGGTACAGGCCGCACTGGCCGATGGCGACCTGGCGGCCGCCGCCGCCGCGCTGGGCGCGGACTGGCCCGCGGCGGAAGCCGTCGAGATCGTCCCCGCGGACCTGCGCGGCGACTACGCGACGCTCGAGCCCGGTCGCTTCGGCCGTCTGGCGGCGCTGGAGGCGGCGCTGATCGAGGGCCGGCCGGTGCTGATGCTGGTCCAGCACGACGGTGCGCCGCGGGTGGCGCTGGCCGCACCGGCCCGCGTCGGCGGCAGCGAGGGCGGCGAAGACGACAGCGACGGCGTGCTTGCCGGGGTCGCACTGGTGCGCCTGCCGCTGGCGCGGGCGACCGCCGGGCTCGAGGCGGCGCCGGTCGATGCATCGACCTACGTGGCCCTGCGCCAGGCCTCGACCACGGTGCTGGCGCGCGGCGACGAGGCCCTGGCCAACGTCGCCGAGCGCATGGGCACGCCGGTGCCGGGCACCGGCCTGCGCGTGGTCGCCGCGGTCCCGCCGGAACTGCCGGCGCCGTTCGGGCTCGGCGTCACGCCGCTGTTCGGGGCCGCCCTGCTACTGTTGCTGCTCGCCGGTCTGGTCTGGCGCCTGCCGCTGCGGCTGCAGGGTGCGGCACCCCGCGACGACACGTCGCCGACGCTCGCCGAATCGCTGCAGGCGCCCGATCCCGGATCGCCGGACGCAGCCGCGGCGGGCGCCGTACCGCCGCCGCTGCCGGCCACGACCGAAGAATCTCCCCGCAAGAAGGCCCCTTCCCTCATGCTCGATCGCGACATTTTCCGTGCCTACGACATCCGCGGCATCGTCGGCAAAACCCTCGACGCCGGCGTGGCCGAACTCATCGGCCAGTCCGTGGGCTCGCTGATGCGCGAGCAGGACCTGACCGACATCGTCGTCGGCCGCGACGGCCGCCTGTCCGGCCCCGAACTGGTCGCCGGCCTGATCGCCGGCCTGCGCAAGGCCGGCCGCAACGTCATCGACATCGGCATGGCACCGACGCCGCTGGTGTACTTCGGCGCCTACCACCTGCGCACCGGCTGCTGCATCTCGGTGACCGGCAGCCACAACCCGCCGGACTACAACGGCTTCAAGATCGTGGTCGGCGGCGAGACCCTGTCGGGCGACACGATCGCCGACCTGCACGCGCGCGTCGCCGACGACCGCCTGTACAGTGCGCCGCAGCCCGGCGGCCTCAGCGAGCGCGACATCAGCGCCGACTACGTCGAGCGCATCGCCGGCGACATCCAGATCGCACGGCCGCTGAAGGTCGTCGTCGATGCCGGCAACGGCGTCGCCGGCGAACTGGGCCCGCGCGTGCTCGAGGCGATCGGCGCCGAGGTGATCCCGCTGTACTGCGACATCGACGGCACCTTCCCCAACCACCATCCCGACCCGAGCGAGCCGCACAACCTCGAGGACCTGATCAGCACGGTGCAGCGTTTCGACGCCGACCTCGGCATCGCCTTCGACGGCGACGGCGACCGCCTCGGCGTGGTCACCAGGGACGGCCACAACATCTATCCCGACCGCCTGCTGATGCTGTTCGCCGCCGACGTGCTGGAGCGCAACCCGGGCGCGCTGATCCTGTTCGACGTCAAGTGCACCGGCCGCCTGCCGGGCCACGTGCTGCGCCATGGCGGCAGCCCGCTGATGTGGAAGACCGGGCACTCGCTGATCAAGTCGAAGATGCGCGAGACCGGCGCGGAGCTCGCCGGCGAGATGAGCGGCCACTTCTTCTTCTCCGAGCGCTGGTACGGCTTCGACGACGGCATCTATGCCGCCGCGCGACTGCTGGAGATCCTCGCGGTCGACGCCGATCCCTCGGCGGTGCTCGACGCGCTGCCGAACGGCATCTCGACCCCGGAGATCAAGGTCGACGCGCCGAACGGCGACCCGCACAGCTTCGTCGCCCGGGTCCAGGCCAGTGCGTCGTTCGAAGGCGCGCGACTGTCCGACATCGACGGCGTGCGTGCCGACTGGGCGGACGGCTGGGGCCTGGTGCGGGCGTCGAACACCACGCCGGTGCTGGTGCTGCGTTTCGACGCCGACAGCAAGGAAGCGCTGGCGCGCATCCAGGCGGCGTTCCGCGAGCAGCTGCTGGCGCTGGATCCGGAGCTTCAACTGCCGTTCTGAGTCTTGCCGTATGCCTCCCGACGACGCCGGCCCTGTGCCGGCGTCGTCGCATCCGGCATCCGTACAACCGATGATCCAGCCCGCCCCGCGGCCGCGACACCGGAGACACCACGACCCCGTTGCGGGATGACGGTTTCGCCGCGGCAGAATCCGACAGTGGGCGATGGCATGCACCGACAGGCCGCGGCCTCGGCGCCTGCAAGGCTGGTGCTTCCTTCCGCCGAACCACCACCATGCCGACACGTGCCGTGCTGATCGTCCTGTTGCTGGCCGCGCTGGGCTGGCTTGCGCCGATGTCGGCGACCGCCGCCGGACCGCCGCCGCTGATGCTGGCCACCGCGCACCGCGACGGCATCGATGTCGCCGCGTACCTGGTCAGCGAGAAATACGACGGCGTGCGCGGCCGCTGGGACGGGCGCGCGCTGTGGACGCGTGGCGGGCACCGCATCGACGTGCCGGCCGACTTCGTCCGTGGCTGGCCGGACACGCCGCTCGACGGCGAACTGTGGATCGCACGCGGCCGCTTCGATGCGGTCAGTGCGCTGTCGCGTGCGCGCCGCGCCGACGATCCGCTGTGGGAGCAGGTGCGTTTCCTGGTGTTCGACCTGCCGGCGCATGCCGGGCCGTTCGCCGCGCGGGTCGATGCGATGCGCGCGCTGGTCGACGCCGCCGGCAATCCGCGACTGCAGGCCGTCCCGCAACGTACGTTCGCCGACCGCGCGGCGCTCGATGCACACCTGCATGCGGTCTTGGCCGCTGGCGGCGAAGGCCTGATGCTGCACCATCGCGACGCCTACTACCGGGTCGGTCGCAGCGACACGCTGCTCAAGTACAAGCCGCACGAGGACGCCGAGGCCCGCGTCGTCGCGCATGCGCCGGGGCGCGGCAAGTACACCGGCATGCTGGGCGCACTGGAGGTCGAACATGCCGATGGCCGCCGCTTCCGCATCGGCAGCGGCTTCAGCGATGCGCAGCGCGCGGCACCGCCGCCGGTCGGCAGCTGGGTGACCTATCGCTACAACGGCCTGACCTCGACCGGCTTGCCGCGGTTCGTACGTTTCCTGCGGGTGCGCCATGAACCGGCGCCCGCCGAATAGGGCGTGAGTCGTAGGGCGGGTCTCGACCCGCCAGGCCGGGCCACGCGATGGCGGGTCGAGACCCGCCCTTGTGTCTTGGAGTCAGCCCTGATCAGGCAGACTCTCCCGGTGATCCGGGAGGTTCCGACGATGCCGTACCCGCCCTGAAGCCATCGAGCTTGTTGCGTAGATTCGGCACGTCGGAA
>NZ_JAIWPT010000032.1 GCF_021191695.1 Proluteimonas luteida | reverse complement strand
GGCCCCTGCCCTCTGGCCCCCGGCCCCTGGCCCCTGCCCTCTGCCCCCTACAATGCCCTGATGACTCCTGCGCCTCCGGCCCGCCCCCGTCCCCCTCTCGCCCCCCGCACCTGGCCGACCTGGCTCGGCATCGGCCTGATGGCACTGGCCGCGCGCCTACCCTGGGCCCTACAGCGGGCGCTCGGCCGTGGCATCGGCGGCCTGATGCGCCGCGTGCTCGGCAGCCGCCGGCGCATCGCCGCGCGCAACCTCGAACTCTGCTTCCCGGAACTCGACGCCGCCGCGCGCGATGCCCTGCTGCGCGAACACTTCGCCGCGCTCGGCATCGGCGTGTTCGAGTTCGCGCGGGCGTGGTGGGGCTCGATCGCGCCGCTGCGCCGGAACCTGGTCGTCGAGGGGCTGGAACACATCGAAGGCCCGCGCGCGGCGGGGCGCGGGGTGATCGTCGTCTCCGGCCATTTCACGACGCTGGAGGTCTGCGGCCGGCTGATGTGCGACTACGTGCCGCTGGCCGGCATGTACCGGCCGCACGCGCAGCCGGCGATGGAGTGGGCGGTGCGCCGCGGCCGCGCGCGCTATGCCGCGGCGATGTTTCCCAAGCAGGACGTGCGCGGCACCGTGCGCCACCTCAAGCGCGGCGGCCTGCTGTGGTATGCGCCCGACCAGGACCCGAGCCGCGGCGACGCGGTCTACGTGCCGTTCTTCGGCCGCCCCGCGCACAGCCTGACCTCGACCCACCAGCTGGCGCGCATGTCGGGCGCGGCGGTGGTGATGTACCAGCACCGGCGCCGCGACGACGGCGGCTATACGCTGACCCTGTGGCCGGTGCCCGAGCCCTATCCCAGCGACGACGCCAGCGCCGACACCGCGGTGGTGATGGCCGGCATCGAGCGCATGGCCCGCGCCGCGCCGGCGCAGTACCTGTGGATCCATCGGCGCTTCAAGCGCCAGCCCGGCGGGGGTTCGCCCTACTGAATACTGTCTCCCGCCCGAGGGCGGGAGAGGGGAGGACCAACCGCAACGCGGTTGGTGGGGTGAGGGCAACGCGGAAAAGCGCCCCTCATCCGGCCCGTCGGGCCACCTTCTCCCACAGGGAGAAGGGCCCGACAAACCGACGCCCACGCAATGGGAGAGAAGGAATCATCCGCGGCGCGGGTGGTGGGGTGAGGACCGGAACGCCGGCAAGCGAAGTCCTTCGCAAGTGCAGATCCGGGCACGATCACGTTTGACGGGAATCCCCCATCGCGCCCGAGGGTGCTCCTACACGGACGCGCCGCGCCGGCTCACGGGATCGCAGCGCCATGCTTGCCCGCTTCCGGCTCCGGGCGCGCCAGCAGGCTGCCGGCAAACAGGGCCGACAGCAGCAGGGTGAACCCGCCCCAGAACGTCGAATAGAACGCCAGGTGGGTGTTGAGCGGGAACACCGTGACCGAGAGTGCGAGCATCGCCGGGCGTGCCTGCTCGCGTGCCGCGGGACTGGCGAAATGCCAGGCCCGCCACGCCAGGGCGACGCCGGCCAGCCACAGCAGCAGGCCGACCAGGCCGGTCTCGCTGAGTACCTCGAGCACGATCTGGTGCGCATGCAGCGCCGGGCCATCCCCCCACACCGCCAGTTCGCCGGCCTTCGGGTCGCAGCCCGGGAACGCCTCGCGGAAACCGCGCGCGCCGACGCCGTTGACCGGATTCTCGCGGGCCATGCACAGCGCCGCGCTCCAGATCCGGGTACGTCCCGACAGCGCGCTGTCGACGCCCGCTTCGTCGGCCGACAGCCCCATCGCCGTACGCTCGACCCGGTCGCGGACCTGCGGCGACGCCAGCGCCGCGACCACGGCCGCGATCGCGCCGCAGGCGAACACCACCAGCAGCTTCTTCCAGCCCAGCAGCCGCCAGCCGGAGAACAGCAGCACCAGTCCGTAGGTCAGCCACGACGCGCGCGAGCCGGCGAAAAGCAGCACGATGCCGATCGCCGCACCGGCCACCAGCCAGCCGGTGGTGCCGAAGCGGCGCCCGGCCGCGTACAGCGCGAACGGCGACAGGCTGGCCAGCACCACGCCCAGCTTGAGGTTGCACGGCCCCAACACGCCGCCGAGGCGATCGGCCGCGGCCAGCTGCTCGACGCTGCACATCGGCCGGCTGCTGATCAGCTGCTTGAGCTGGTCGATGCCGAAGAACAGCGGGCTGGTGCCGAAGAACACCTCGACCAGGCCGTCGAGCGTCCACACGCCGACGATGATCGCCAGGCCGCCGAGAGTGATGCGCCGCCCACGCGCATCCGCCACCGCCGAGGCCACCAGCCACAGGAACGGCAGGTAGCGCAGGTCGACCAGCGCCTCGCGCAGCGCGCGGCCGGTGTCGACCGAGTCGAAAGCGGAGATCAGTTCCGGCAGCCAGTAGGCGAAGAACAGCACGCTGGTCAGCGCCCACGCCGGCGCGCTGAGCAGCTGTGCGCCGCCGCGGAAGCGCGAGGCGAGCAGATGGACGATCGCCGCCAGCGCGCCGAGCACCATCACGCCCTCGGCGTAGCCGGGCGCGGGCCACAGGATCACGAACGCCAGCACCCAGTGCGGGGCCCAGCGCCAGCCGACGCGGCGCGGCACGGGCGCCGGGGCGCCAGCGGGGTTCAGGGTGTCAATGGTGGGGGTCGAGTTCGTCATAGACGGCCAGCGTGGCTTCCTGCATCGCGCGCAGCGTATCGGGCATCGTACCGGGTCGCGCCGGCGGCCGGGCCAGCAGCGCGCGCGCGGACGCCGCCAGCGCACCAGCGTCGAATGGTGGCACCGCGCCGTCCGGTTGCAACTGGGCCAGCAGTTCGCCGACGCCGCCATGCGCCCAGCCCAGCACCGGGCGCCCGACCGACAGCGCCTCGAGCACGGTGCGGCCGAAGGCCTCGGGCTTGCGCGAGAGCTGCAGCACCAGGTCGCTGGCGGCATAGGCGCGGGCAATCTCCGAGGTCGGCGCGGTGATCGCCAGGGCGTCGGCGACGCCGGCCTGTGCGGCCTGCCGCTCGAGGCCGGCCAGGTAGGCCTCGCGCCCCGCCTCGCGCGCGCCGGGCATCCACAGCCGCGCATCGAGGCCGTCGCCGCGCAGCGCGGCCAGCAACGCGATCGCATCGGCATGGCCCTTCAGCCGGGTGCCGCGACCTGGCAGCAGCAGCAGCGGACCCTCGCCGCCAAGCGCGGGATGCAGCGCCGCGGCCCGCGCGCGCGCGGCGCGGTCGGGAGACGGCGCCGGCGGGAACTGCGCCGGGTCGATGCCGCGCGGGATCACCCGCAGCCGCGCCGGGTCGGTCCGCGGGTAGTGCTGCAGCAGGTAGTCGCGCACGGTCTGCGACACGCAGATCACGCGCTCGCCGCGCGCCATGATCGCGCTGTAGCGCGATGGCGAATTGAGGCCGTGCATGGTGGTGACGAAGTGCGGGCGCCGCGCCGCCGGCATGCCGCGCAGCGCCAGCCAGCCGATCCAGGCCGGCAGCCGCGAGCGCGCATGCACGATGTCGGCGCCCTCGGCCTGCAGCAGCGCGCGCAGCGTGCGCACATGGCGCAGCGTCGACGGCGACTTGCGGCCGATGTCGAGCTCGACGTGCGAAGCGCCGGTCGCCAGCAGCGCCGGCAGCAGGCGGCCGCCGGCCGAGACCACGATGGCACGGTGCCCGGCCGCGACCAGGGCCGCGGAAATTTCGATCGTGGAACGCTCGACGCCGCCCGACACCAGCGCGGGCAGCAGCTGCACGACGGTCAGCGGGCGGCGCATGCGGGCCCCGCCGGCGCGCGACGCACGGTCAGTCGACGAGGACGAAATGCGCCCCGCAGTACGGGCAATCCGCCTCGCCGCCCTCGGCCTCGATCGGCAGGTAGACGCGCGGATGCGAGTTCCACAGCGCCATCGACGGCAGCGGGCAGCTCAGCGGCAGGTCGGCGCGATGCACTTCGTAGCAGCGCTGGGCATTGGCTTGCGTCGGCTGGACGGTGGCTGCGGTCATGACGGCGGTGTTCGGCGATCGTGGGGAGGCGGCCATTCTACCGCGCCCGCCGTCGACGGCATCGACAGGATGGTCCCGAACACGGTTCCTCTCCAGAGTGCGGGAACAATGGCCGCCTGATCTTGCGTAGGTCGGCCCCACGCGGCCGACGTATGCGGTGCCCGGACTCCGGGGACTCGCCCGGTGTGGCCTGACGGGCTCCCTGGCGTCGGGGGCGTTGCCCCGACCTACGATCGGGAAATCCCGGAAGTCGGCGAAGAACCCGGCAATGGCCCTTTCAGCGCGGCAGGGTCAGCAGCAGCAGGTCGGCCGGCGCATCGCCGGCGACGAGCCGCACGTCCGCGGCTTCGCCGTCCCAGCCGACGGCATCGCCGGCCAGCAGCGGACGGCCGTCGGCGTCGACGGTCCCGGCCAGCACCTGCAGCCAGACGCGGCGCGCCGGATCGACCGGCAGCGCCAGCGCGGCCGACGGCGCCAGCCGTGCGCGCTGCAGCCGGCCCTGCAGCCGCAGCGCCAGCCCGCCGTCGCGGCCGTCGGGTGAGGCCAGCGTGGTCCAGCTGCCGTCCGTCGCCGGCGTGCCGTCCAGCATGGAGGCTGCGGGCGAGGCGTTGACGCGGTCGGGCTGCAGCCACAGCCGCAGTACCCGCGCCGGCTGCGTGGCCGACGCATTGGCGAGCCTGTGCTCGGCGCCGTGGCCGGCGCTGAGCAGGTGCAGCGTGCCGGCCGGCAGCGAGACTGCGGCACCATCGGCGCCGCTGCCGGTCACGCTGCCGTCGAGCACGAGCTCGAGGATCTCCATGTTCGCGCGGCGCTGCGGCGGCAACGCGGCGCCGGGTGCCAGCAGGTCCTCGTTGCAGACCCGCAGCGCGCCGAAGCCGGTCCATGCCGGGTCGTGGTAGTCGCCGCCGGAGAACGCCTGGCGGCTGTCGTGGCCCGCGCCGCGGCTGTGGCCGCGCTGGTCGCCGGAACGGAACAACATCGTCTGCTGCCTGCCTGTGGTGGATGGGTGGGGCCTGCCGGCCGCGATCATTGTCGGGCACCGGCACGGACCCGCAAACGACGACCGGCGCACCCCGCAGGATGCGCCGGTCCGGATGTCGTGCGAGGCGCGCCTACTCGGCCGCGGCGGGCGCCGACGCGGCGTCCTCGGCCACGACGGCCTCGGTGGTGATCCGCAGTTCGACCTCGTCGCTGACGTTCGGTGCGTACGCGCCGACGCCGAAGTCGCTGCGCTTGATCTGGGCGACCGCATCGAAGCCGGCGGCAGGCCGCCCAGCCATCGGCTGCTCGCCGAACTTGTTGATGGTCACGTCCAGCACCACCGGATGGGTGTTGTCCTTGATCGTCAGGTCGCCGGTGACCTTGAGCTTGTTGCCGCCTGCGCTCTCGACCGCGGTGCTTTTGAACGTCGCCTCGGGGAACGTGGCGGCATCGAAGAAGTCGGCGCTGCGCAGGTGGTCGTCGAACTTGCCGACGTGCGAGTTCAGGCCCGACAGCGGGATGGTCACCTCGACCGACGAAGCCGGCACGTCGTCGGCGTCATAGACGATCTGCCCCTCGACGCCGCTGAAATGCGCGATCGGGTGCGAGAAGCCGAAATGGCTCCACTGCGCGATCACGTCGGTATGGCTGGGGTCGATGACGTAGGTGCCGGAGACGCCGGCGACCGGCTCGGCGGTCTCGGCGGTTTCGGCCAGCGCCTCGCCGGCGGGCGCGGTCGATGCCGCGGCATGGTCCGGCGACGGGGCCTGCTGGGTGCAGGCGGCAAGGGCGATGGCGGCGGCGAGCGGAAGCAGCAGTCGGGTGGTGCGCATGACGATGTCCTCGATATGGGCGGGTCGGGAAACGGGCGGAGAACGGAAGCGGGAACGGGTCACTCGATGCGCGCGGCCTCGTCGAACGGCAGGCGCGGCGAGCGGGCGAAGATCGTCGACGGGTCGCCCTTGCCGAGGTTGACCAGGAAATTCGACCGGATCGCGGTGCCGGCGAAGAACTCGGCATCGACCTTCGCATTGTCGAAGCCGGACATCGGGCCGGTGTCCAGGCCCAGCGCACGCGCGGCGAGGATCAGGTACGCGCCCTGCAGGCTGCCGTTGCGGAAGGCGGCCTCGTGGCGGCCCTCGCGCGGGCCGTCGAACCAGCTCTTCGCATCGGTATGCGGGAACAGGAACGGCAGCTTGTCGTGGAAGTCCTCGTCGAAACCGACGATGACGGTCACCGGCGCGGCCAGGGTCTTGTCGCGGTTGCCCTCGCTCAACGCCGGCGCCAGCCTGGCCTTGGCCGCGGCCGACTTGACGAACACGAAGCGCGCCGGCGACGCGTTGGCCGAGGTCGGGCCGAACTTCACCAGGTCGTAGAGCTGGTGCAGGGTCTCGTCGCTGACCTCGCCACTGAACCCGTTGTAGGTGCGGGCGGTGCGGAACAACTGGTCGAGCGCGGCATCGGACAGGGCTTCTGGCATCGGGACCTCGGGATGGATCGAGCGGGGACAGGCCTGCAGTGTAGAGTCCACGGGCGCCGGCTCGCAGGATCCGGCCGGAACGGATGATCACACACGTGGAACAGACGCCAGGGCAGACGCTCGATTCGATGCATCCGCGCCGCTTCGAGGCATGGGCGCTCAGCGACGGCCGCGCCGGCAACGCGCGCCAGGCCGAGGCACTTGCGGCCGCGCTGGCAGGTACCGGCGCCCGGTCCCTGCATCTGGGCCCGCATGCGCCATGGCGCTGGCTGGCGCCGCGGCGCCTGCCCGGCAGCGATGCCGCGTTCGGCCACGCATTCGCCCGGGCACTGCGGGCACCACCGGCACTGGCGATCGGCTGCGGCCGCCAGGCCGCGCTGGCGACGCGGCTGGCACGGGCCCACGGCGCGCGCGTGGTGCAGATCCTCGATCCCCGGCTCGATCCATTGCACTGGGACGTGGTGGTCGTACCCGAGCACGATGCGCTGCGCGGCCGCAACGTCGTCACCCTGCTCGGCAGCCTGCACCCGGTCGACGATGCGTGGCTGGCGGCGGGACGCGCCGCATTCCCGGCGATCGGGCAACTGCCCGGGCCGCTCACGGCGGTGCTGCTCGGCGGCGACTCGCGTCACGGCCGTTTCGACATGGCGATGCTCGACGCGCTGCTCTCGCGGTTGGACGCGCTGCCCGGCGACGGCGGCAGCCTGCTGCTGCTCGCATCGCGGCGCACGCCCGATGCGATCCGCGCTGCCCTGCACGCGCGCGCCGGCACCGCGCCGGGACTGGCATGGACCGGCGACGCCGACGGCCCCAATCCCTATGCCGGCGCGCTGGGCTGGGCCGACCGCATCGTCTGCTCGCCCGATTCGGTCAACATGCTGTCCGAGGCCTGCGCCACGCATGTACCGGTGTGGGTGGCCGATCCCGGCAGCGTCGGCGGACGCCCGCGCCGGTTCGTCGACGCCCTGCTCGCACGCGGCCGCATCGCAGTCCTCGGCAATCCGCCCCCCGCATCGGTCAGTCCGTTGCGCGAAACCGCACGGGTCGCCGCGGAGATCCGCGCCCGGCTCGGACTGCCGCCGGCGCAGGTCAGCGCAGCGTGAGCAGTTCGTCGAAACGGTCGATGACCGCGACCGCGCCGCAGCCGTGCAGGTCGAAAGCGCGCGGATAGCCGTAGGACACCAGCACCAGCGGCGCGCCCGCGGCGATCGCGGCGCCGGCGTCGGTGCCGGAATCGCCGACCATCAGGCACTGCGCGGCAGGCACCCCGAAATGCGCGGCCAGGTGCAGGATCGGCTGCGGGCTCGGCTTGCGCTCGGGCAGCGTGCCGGCGCCGACGATCGCGTCGAACCAGCGCGCGATGCCCAGCGCCCCGAGCAGCGGGGCGACGAAGCGCTCGGGCTTGTTGGTGCACACCGCCATGCGCACCCCGCGCGCGTACAGCGCCTGCAGCGTCTCCGGCACGCCCGGGTACAGCTGCGGATGCAGCAGCAGGCAATCGGCATAGTGGTGCAGGAAACGCGGCATCAGCGCATCGGGATCCTCGCTACTGCCCGCATGCGCCAGCGCGGTGGCGATCAGCTCGCGCGCGCCATCGCCGATCCAGCTGCGCACCAGCGCCTCGCCGACACGCGCGCAGCCAAGCTCCTCCAGCATGCGGTTGACGGCCTCGGTGATGTCCGAGGCGCTGTCGACCAGGGTACCGTCGAGGTCGAACAGCACCACCGGCCAGGGAAAGTTCGGAGCGGACGCGGCAGCCACCATCGGCATGATTCCAGTGCAGGGGGCCCGCCATTGTGCGGCATCGCGCGGCGCGGCCCGGGCGGCCATCGCATGACGTGCCCGGGTGATGGACGCGGATACCGCTTCCGCCTGCGACCATTCTTCCTGCGAAGGGGAGACGGGCGCGATGACGCAGCGTCCACTTCCCCGACTGCCGTGCACGCGGACAGGCAGGTCCCTCGCTGCGGCCGGGACGACAGGCATGCGGAGAGGCGCCGCCGCGCACTGCGCAAGCCGCCATCCACGACGCGCTGCGCAACGAAGCGTTGGCGGCGATGGCGTTTCCCGCGGCTGCGCCGCCGCCTATGCTGGCCGGCCAGCGGATGCCCCCGGCATCCCCACCGGAGCCGTTGCCCATGTCCGTCACCACCCGCACCACGACCGTCTCCAACGACGCCCCCCGCCTGCTGCGCACGCTGTGCAACCACTGGCGCCACAAGTTCGAGATCCGCCGCGACGGCGACACGCACGCCTTCATCCCGTTCGCAGGCCCCGAGGCCGGCGCGGACTTCGTCGTCGACGGCGACACGCTGGCGATCACCCTGACCCAGCCCGACGCCACCGACAGCGCGCGCTACCAGCAGGTCATCGAGAACCACCTGCAGCGCTTCGCGCGGGACGAGACGCTGGCGTTCGACTGGAAGCCGGTCTGACAGGAGTTGCGATCGCCCTCGCTGCAGGTCCGTCGGGTCCAGGCGACGGCGGCGACCGGATCAGAGACCGAACAATCCCGCCTGCACCGGCAGTTCGTCACGATCCCGGAACCCGCCGATCCCCACCCCCACCAGCCGATAGCGGGTCGAGGCCGGCAGCTCGACCCGGTCGCGCAGCGCCAGCGCGATGCGGGTCAGTTCGTCCTGCGACGATGGCGGCGCATCGGGCGTGAAGCTGCGGGTGAGGATGCGGAACTGCGCGGTCTTGAGCTTCAGCACGACGGTGCGGCCGACGCGCTCGGTCCTGCGGGTCGCCAGCCAGGTCTTCTCCGCCAGCCGCTCGATCATCGGGCCGAGGTCGGCCAGCGGCAGGTCGGTCTCGAAGGTGTCCTCGGAGGAGATCGACTGCACGGGCTGGTCCGGCTCGACCGGGCGCTCGTCGATGCCGCGGGCGCGCTGGTACAGGCGCGCGCCGAACGTGCCGAAGCGCGCCTCCAGCGCCTCGCGGGCGAGGCTGCGCAGGTCGCCGACGGTCGCCACCCCCAGTTCGGCCAGCTTCTTTTCCATGACCTTGCCCACGCCCGGGATCAGCCCGACCTTCAGCGGTGTCAGGAACGCCTCGACCTGCGCCGGCTTGACCACGAACAGGCCGTCGGGCTTGTTCCAGTCCGACGCGATCTTGGCCAGGAACTTGTTCGGCGCGACCCCGGCCGAGGCGGTCAGCGCGGTCGCCTCGCGGATCTGGCGGCGGATCGCCTCGGCGGTCGCGGTGGCGCTGGGCGAGGCGATCTTCGGCGCGGTGACGTCCAGGTAGGCCTCGTCGAGCGACAGCGGCTGCACGAGGTCGGTGTGCTGCAGGAAGATCTCGCGGACCTGGCGCGAGACCGCCTTGTAGCGGGCGAAATCCGGCGGCACGAACACCGCGTCCGGGCACAGGCGCTCGGCGGTGACCGCCGGCATCGCCGAGCGCACGCCGAACGGCCGCGCCTCGTACGAGGCCGCGCAGACCACCGAGCGCGCGCCGCGCCAGGCCACGACCACCGGGCGCCCACGCAGCGACGGGTCGTCGCGCTGCTCGACCGAGGCGTAGAACGCGTCCATGTCGATGTGGAGGATCTTGCGCACCGGCGCCATTATCGTCGCTGGCGTCGCGGCCGTTGCGACCGCCGGCAACATCCGGATCACGCCGCATCGACCCGCGCCTCACGCCGGCCGGCGCATCCTCGGCGGCACCCCTCCCCCGGAGATGCGCCATGACCCGCGGCGACAAATCGTCCTACACCGACAAGCAGAAGCGCCAGGCCGAACACATCGAGCAATCCGAGCGCAAGGAAGGCCGCTCCAAGGAGGATGCCGAGCGCATCGCCTGGGCGACCGTCAACAAGCAGGACGGCGGCGGCAGGAAGTCGGGATCGGGCCGCAAGAGCGGCTGAAGCGCGCCCCGGCGGCCGCCGCAGTAGACGGGCGGTACTCTCAGCCCGCCACCGGATCCACCGCCGCGCCGACCGGCAGGCGCACGATCGCGACCGTGGCGTCGTCCGGATCCGGCGAGACCGAGAAGCCCAGCTGCCGGCACATCGCCAGCATCGTCGTGTTCTCGCGCAGCACCTGGCCTTCGACGGTGTGCAGGCCCTGCCAGTGCGCGTACTCGATCATGATCTTCATCAGCCGCCAGCCCAGTCCCGCGCCCTTGAGGTCGGAGCGGACCATGATCCCGTACTCGCCGGTGTCGTAGTTGGCATCGGCCAGCAGGCGCACGGCGCCGAGCATCTCGCCGCTGTCCGGGTCGATCGCGGCCAGCGCGATCGAGCGCGCATAGTCGAGCTGGGTCATGCGCGCGATGAATTCGTGACTGAAATGCCGGACCGCGCTGAAGAAGCGCAGCCGCAGGTCCTCGGTGCTGACCTTGTCGAAGAACGCGCGGAACAGCGCGTCGTCCTCGGGCCGCACCGGGCGCACGAACGCGCTCTTGCCGTTGGACAGGGTGATCGTGCGTTCCCACTCGGTCGGATACGGGAAGATCGCGAAGCGTGGATGCCCGCGTCCCTTGTGCAGTTGCCGCGACGGCGCGACGGCCACGCGCGCGTCGAGCGCGATCACCCCGTCGCGGTCGGCCAGCAGCGGGTTGACGTCGAGTTCGCGGATCTCGGGAATGTCGGCCGCCAGCTGCGCCAGCTTGACCAGCAGCAGCGCGACCGCGCGCTCGTCGGCCGCGGGCACGTCGCGATAGGTCTTGAGGATGCGCGACACGCGCGTGCGCCCGATCAGCTCGTGGGCCAGGCGCAGGTCCAGCGGCGGCAGCGCCAGCGCCTTGTCGTCGATGACCTCGACCGCGGTGCCGCCGCGGCCGAACACGATGACCGGGCCGAACGTCGGGTCGTCGGCGATGCCGGCGATCAGCTCGCGTGCCTTCGGCCGCACGATCATCGGGTGCACGGTCAGGCCGTCGATGCGGGCGTCGGGCCGCGCCTCGCGCGCGCGCTCGAGGATGCGCCCGGCGGCTTCGTGCACCGCCTGCGGGCTGGCGAGGTTCAGGCGCACGCCGTCGACGTCGGACTTGTGCGGGATGTCGGGAGAGCTGATCTTCACCGCGACCGCTTCGCCGCGTGCCAGCAGCGGCGCCGCGGCCTGCACCGCGGCATCGGCGTCGGCGACCTGCCAAGACGGCGCCAGCGGGATGCCGTAGGCGGCGAACAGCGCCGCGGTCGCCACCGGATCCAGCCATTCCTCGCCGCGCGCCAGCGCCGCGTCGACCACCGCGCGCGCGGCGGGGACATCGACGACGAAATCGGCCGGCAGGCTGGGCGGCGTCTCCTTCAGCGCGGTCTGCGCCTCCTGATGCCGGACCAGGTACATGAAGCCGCGCACCGCGTCGGCCTCGCTGTTGTAGGTGGGAATGCCGGCGTCGCCCAGCGTCGCCAGTGCCTTCGGGTCGTTGCCGAGCCAGACCGCGAAGATCGGCTTGCGCGCGGTCTCGCGCGGATGCGCGCGCAGCGTGCGGATGACGGCCTCGGCGGTCTCGCGCGGGTCCGACAGCACGGTCGGCACCTGCATCACCAGCACCGCGTCGTTGTCGCGGTCCTTGAGCAGCGCCTCCAGCGTCGCGGCATAACGCGCGCCGTCGGCGTCGCCGAGCATGTCGACCGCGTTGCGCCGCGACCAGCCGCGCACCAGTTCGGCATCGAGCGTGGCGAGGGTGCCCTTCGACAGCGCCGCGCGGATGCCGCCCAGGTCGACCAGGCGATCCAGCGCCAGCATGCCGATGCCGATGCCGTTGGTCATCACCGCCAGCCGCTTGCCCGGCAGCGTGCCGAGATGCGCCAGGGTCTCGGCGGCGGCGAACAGTTCGTCGAGCGCATGCACGCGCAGCAGCCCGGCACGCCGGAACGCGGCGTCGTAGACCGCGTCCGGGCTGGCCAGGGCCGCGGCGTGGCTCTGCGGCTCGCCGCTGCCGCGTGCGTGCCGGCCCGGCTTGACCACGACCACGGGCTTGGCGCGCGCGGCGGCGCGCGCGGCCGACAGGAACTTGCGCGCATCGCGCACGTGCTCGACGTACAGCAGGATCGCGCGGGTGTGGCGGTCGGTGGCGAAGTAGTCGAGCAGGTCGGCGAAATCCACGTCCAGCGCGTCGCCGAGCGAGGCGACCGCCGAGAACCCGATGCCGCGCGGCCGGCTCCACTCGATCATCCCGGCCGCGACCGCGCCGGACTGCGAGATCAGCGCCAGGTCCCCGGCCGCCGGCCGGTGCGCGGCGAAGCTGGCGAACAGCTTCGCGTGCGGCGCGATCACGCCCAGGCAGTTGGGCCCGACGATGCGCAGCCCGCGCGCGCGCGCGACCTCGGCCAGCGCCGCGTTGTACGAACCCTTGCCGCGCCCGAGGCCGCGGGTCAGCACGATCGCCGCCTTCGCGCCCTTGTCCGCAGCCGCCGCGGCGACCCCGGCGACGTCCGCAGGCGGCGCGGCGATGACCACCAGCTCCGGCGCGAACGGCAGCGCCTGCAGCGATTTCACCGCCGCCAGCCCGTCGATCTCGGCATGGCGCGGATTGACCAGCCCGATGCGTCCGGCGAAACCGCCCTCGCGCAGCTGCTGCAGCACCAGCCGGCCCAGCGAGCGCGGCCGCGGACTCGCCCCGACGACGGCGACGGACGCGGGGCGGAACACGGAATCGAGTGCGTAGAGACTCATCGGGGCAACGGACGGCCAGCGGAACGCATGGCCGGACGATACACGAGCCGCGGCGCGCGGTTCGTGCGCGCAGGCCGGGATTGTCCGGTTCTTCCCGGATTCCCCCGGAGGTCGGGGCAACGCCCCCGACGCCGGGACGCCCCGTCAGGTCGTATCGGGCGTGTCCCCGATATCCCGCGCCCGGGTCGGCCGCGCATCGCCGACCTGCGCATCGAGGAACGCGACGATCCGCGCCAGCGCCTCGCGCCCTGCTTCGTCATCGAGATCGAACTGGTATTCGTGCGGCAGCGCCGGCGCGCGGTCGGCGGCGAAGAACAGCGTGTCGGTGTCGACGCCCAGCGTGGCCAGCCGCGCCGCCAGCGCGCGCGACTGCGGCTCCAGCGGATCGCCGTTGCCGGCGGTGATGAAGCTGGCCGGGAAATCCGCGGTGACATGCGCCGTGACCGAGGCCAGCGCGACCTTCGGGTCGTCGCGGAAACGGCGCGTGCCGCTGTAGGCCCACAGCACGGTCTCCAGGAAATCCGCGTACGCACCGCCGTGGTCGACCACCGAGAGGTCGTAGGCGCCGCAGGCCAGCACCGTGGCCCGCAGCTGCCGCGGTGCCAGCGTCGGCGCGATGCCCAGTGCCTGCGCATAGGCCGGACTGGTGGTCAGCGTCGCGACCTGGGCCGCGATCTGCGCGCCGGCCGAATCGCCGGCCAGCACGATCCGCGTGGGATCCACGTGCAGGCGCGCGGCATTGTCGACCAGATAGCCGAGCGCGGCATTGGCCTGCACCACCGGCAGCGGATAGTGCTTCCCCGGCGCGATGGAATAGCCGATGGCGACGGTGGTGAACCCGTGCGCGGCGAGGATCCGCAGGTAGTTGGCGCCATGCGCGCGGTCGCCCGCGACCCAGCCGCCCCCATGGATCCAGACCACGGTCGGCAGGCGCGCATCGTCGCGCGCCGCCGTCTCCGGAAAGAACACGTCCAGCCGCGCGTCGCGGTCGCCGTCGCGGTAGGCGAGGTCGCGGATCTCCGAAATCCCCGCCGGCACATGCTTCGCCAGCGCCTGCGCACTCGCCTCGCCGCCGGCATCGAACGCATGCCTGATCAGCAAGGCCTTCGGCCACGGCGTCAGCGTCCAGGCCGCCGCGCCCGCGACCGCAAGCACGCACAGCGCGGCGATGCTCCATGCGAAGGCGCGTTTCATGCCAGGCCTATTCGCCCTTGACCACGCGTCCGTCCTTCACGATCACCGCGAAGTTCCGCGCCGGATCGGCAATCAGATCGAGGTTTTCCAGCGGATCGCCCTCGACCAGCAGGAGGTCGGCCAAGGCGCCGACTTCCACGACCCCGAGGCGTCCCTGGTAGGGACTGCGCAGGCCCGACAGCGCCAGCAGTTCGGCGTTGTCGTGCGTCACCATCCGCAGGATCTCCGCCGGGGTGAACCAGTCGCGCAACCCGAGGATGAACGCGTTCTGCTCGACGTTGAGTTCGGGCTCGAACAGGAAATCGGTCCCCCAGGCCATGCGCACGCCTGCACGCCTGGCGGCGG
The DNA here is from genome assembly GCF_021191695.1 of Proluteimonas luteida. Classification (GTDB taxonomy): domain Bacteria; phylum Pseudomonadota; class Gammaproteobacteria; order Xanthomonadales; family Xanthomonadaceae; genus Luteimonas; species Luteimonas luteida. The sequence continues at coordinate 2,432 of NZ_JAIWPT010000032.1, read as the reverse complement.
CGATCGTGCGCGCCTGCCCCTCGATCACCGGCTTGCGCTTTTCGCGGCGCAGCGGATCCATCGCCTCCGTGCTCGGACGCAAGGTCTGGGTGGACAGCCACACGCCCTGCCTCGCCATCAACGCCAGGGTGTCCTCGTCCAGCAGTTGACCGTGCTCGATGCATTTCACGCCCGCCTCGATGGCGCGACGCACGGCCCGCACCGTGTAGGCATGTACGGTGACATAGGTGCCCCAGTCCTCGGCCGCCTCGACCGCCGCGCGCATCTCGTCCAGCGTGTACTGGGTGACATCGAGCGGATCATAGGCCGACGACGTGCCGCCCCCGGCCATCAGCTTGATCTGGCTCGCGCCCATCCGCAGGTTCTCGCGCACCGCGGTCAGCACTTCGTCGCGCCCGTCGGCGATGAAGGTCGCGCCCATGTCCTCGGCCAGCGACGGCTTGCCGAAGAAACGGCGCGAACGCTCGTGCGGCAGGCGCATGTCGCCATGGCCGGAGGTCTGGCTCACGGTGGCGCCCGACGGCCAGATCCGCGGCCCGGCCACCTCGCCGGCATCGATGGCCGCCTTCAGCTCGAACACGGGACCGCCGACATCGCGCACGCTGGTGAAGCCGCGCATCAGGGTCCGCCCGGATTCGGCCGCGACCGTGGCCGCCAGCGACTCGGGCTTCGCGTCCGGCGCGGTCATCGCGGCCTGCGACAGCGCCGTGAACGTGCTGTGCCAATGCGCGTCGATCAACCCGGGCATCAGGGTGCGGCCACGGCCCTCGATCACCTCGGCCGATTCCGATCGTGGCGTATCCGCGCCGAGGGCGGCGATGCGGTTGCCACGCACCAGGACGTCAGTCGGCTCGCCGAGCGTGCCGCGCACGGTGTCCAGCACCCGCACCTCGCGGAACAGGATTTCGCTTTCGGGCGCAGGCCCCTGTCCCCATGCGACGGCGCAGGGAAGAAGCACAAGCAACACCGGCAACCTGCGCATCATGCTTGCAATCGACATCCTGCACCCCCGCCCGTCGCGGCCGGCCTGACGCCGCCGGGAAAGTATGCACCCCCGGCAGCCCGGGCGCGGCACGGTGGACTGGAAGCGGCAGGTCGGGACTTTCGCCTCCGGCGCCGACCGCTCACTCGCAGCGAACGGCCTGGATCACGTTGCCGGCATCGATGAACACGCGCAGGCGGTCGACGCGATGATCGCGCCGCAGGTTCGTGGCAGGCCCGATCGGATTGATCAGTCCCGCGCCGCTCTCGCGCGCGATGCGGCGCATGTTCTCCTCATTCGCCGGCTGGTCCACGGCCCAGTCCAGCGAACTGTCGTCGCAGCGTCCGCTGCCCGATACCTGCGGTCCCGGGGAACTGGCGCACCCGGACAACATCGCGCATCCGATGCCGGCAACCAGGACGGTTCGGGCGGTGACAGCCAGCCAGGCGGACACGGTCATGGCGACTCCTCGAGCAAAGGATGGGTGGCGGCTGATGTGCCCAGACAATAAAGTTCCTTGGAACGCACGCAATCTATTGATTGTTCGTTGTCCAGGATCCGTGCGAAAAGCTAATGCTCTATCTTGATTCTTCATTTACATCAAATTTTGATTTAAATCAAATAGATATCGATATATTTCCGCAAGAAAATCGCCGCCCCGAAATAGCGTGAAACTATTCAAGGCGCAGCCAATGGCCATTGCTGTGCTGCGTGCAGCACGCGCAAAACGGTCACGGCGTACGGGTCTTCCATGTAAACGACGATGTAGTTCGAGCACACAACCATCTCTCGCGTACCGGCGACACGCCCGATCCGATAGAGCTTGGGATGTTCCGGCAAGGCGGCTGCCTTGGCTTCGACATCGTCCTTCAGCCGCTGCGCAGCCTCCGGATTGTCGTCCGAGATGTAGTCGACAATGGCCAGCAAGTCGTCACGAGCCACTTGCCGCCACTCAAGAACGGGCACGGCGCTTCCTGTCAATCAGCGCCTGGGCGTCGTCCATGACCTGTTGATGCGGGATTGCCGGGCGGGTGTCGGCCAAGGCTTCCTGGACCTTGGTGCGGAACCAGGCGTCGTGTGCCTGCGGATCGGCGGTGAGACCAACTGGCAAGCCACCTTCCTTGGTGACGCGGGTCAGCAGGATGCGCACCGCATCGGAGACCGTCAGGCCGACGTTGGCCAGCGCTTTGGTCGCTTCCGCCTTCAATTGTTCATCGACGCGGACATGCAACATTGAAGTCTGGGCTGCCATGGTGGAGGACTCCACAGGATTTGATGGACCTATTTTGTATCTCAAATGAGATACAATCAAGTCGCAGGGGGGGGTAATCCCCCCATTTTTAGCAATCGCCAAAAGTGGAGCTAAGCGGCCAATGCGAGCTTCTGCATGGGCGTGATGCCGCCGAGCGCCATGTTCGGGCGCTCGTGGTTGTAAGTCCATAGCCAGCGC
>NZ_JAIWPT010000031.1 GCF_021191695.1 Proluteimonas luteida | reverse complement strand
TTCCGACGTGCCGAATCTACGCAACAAGCTCGATGGCTTCAGGGCGGGTACGGCATCGTCGGAACCTCCCGGATCACCGGGAGAGTCTGCCTGATCAGGGCTGACTCCAAGACACAAGGGCGGGTCTCGACCCGCCGATCCGCCAGCCGACCGCGTCGGGATGGCCTACCTTGTCGGTCCGGCAAGCGGCGGGTCGAGACCCGCCCTACATGCCGCTGTGGCGCAGCAGCGCGGCGATGTCGGGGTCGCGGCCGCGGAACGCGCGGAAGTTCTCGATCGCCGGGCGGCTTCCGCCGCGCGAGAGGATCTCGCGGCGGAAGCGTACGCCGGTCGCGGCCAGCTGGTCGGGCGTTTCCTCGAACGCGGCATAGGCGTCGGCGCTCAGCACCTCGGCCCACTTGTAGCTGTAGTAGCCCGCCGCGTAGCCGCCGGCGAAGATGTGGCTGAACTGGTGGGGGAAGCGGTGCCAGGCCGGGGTCCGGTTGACCGCGACCTCGTCGCGGACCCGTTCGAGCAGTTGCAGCACGTCGTCCTGCGCCGGATCGAAACCGGCGTGCAGCTGCATGTCGAACAGCGCGAACTCGATCTGCCGCAGGGTCTGCATGCCGCTCTGGAAGTTGCGTGCGGCCAGCATCCTGTCGAACAGCGCGCGCGGCAGCGGCTCGCCGGTATCGACGTGCGCGGTCATCGCCCGCACCCGGTCCCATTCCCAGCAGAAGTTCTCCATGAACTGGCTCGGAAGCTCCACCGCGTCCCACTCGACGCCGTTGATGCCGGCCACCGGCAGCTCGCCGATCGCGGTCAGCAGCTGGTGCAGGCCGTGGCCCATCTCGTGGAACAGCGTGGTCACCTCGTTGTGGGTGAAGGTCGCCGGCTTGCCGTCGGCGCCCTTGCCGAAGTTGCAGACCAGCTGCACCAGCGGGGTCTGGGTGCCATCGACGCGGATGCGGCGGTTGCGGCAGTCGTCCATCCACGCGCCGCCGCGCTTGCCTTCGCGTGCGTAGAGGTCGAGGTAGAACTGGCCGACGAGCGTGCCGTCGGCATCGACGAGGCGGTAGAAGCGCACGTCCGGATGCCACACCGGCGCGCTGTCGGGCGCGACGCGCAGGCCGTACAGCGACCCGATGACGTCGAACAGACCGGCCAGCACGCGGTCCTCGGTGAAGTACTGCTTCACTTCCTGCGCCGAATAGCTGTAGCGCGCCTGGCGCAGCCGGTCGCTGGCGAACGTCAGGTCCCAGGGCTCGAGCGTAGCGAGGTCCAGCGTGTCGCGGGCGAAGGCTTCCAGCTCTTCCCGGTCGCGGCGCGCATGCGCCGTCGCGCGCGCGGCGAGGTCGCGCAGGAAGGCCTGCACCTCGTCCGGCGTGGTCGCCATCTTGGTCGCCAGCGACAGCTCGGCGTAGTTGCCGTAGCCCAGCAGCGCCGCCTGTTCGGCGCGCAGCGCGAGGATGCGTCGGATCAGCGGGCCGTTGTCGAGTTCGGCCGGGCCGGACTCGGACGCGCGCAGGCCGAATGCGCGGTACAGGCGTTCGCGCAGCGCGCGGTCCTCGGCATAGGTCTGCACCGGCAGGTAGCAGGGCATCTGCAGGGTCAGCTTCCAGCCGTCGCGGCCGTCGCGCGTGGCGGCCTCGCGTGCGGCGGCGACCACGTCGGCCGGCAGTCCGGCCAGTTCGGCGTCATCGTCGGTGACGTACGCGAATGCGTCGGTCGCATCGAGCACGTGTTCGGAGAACTGTGCCGACAACGCCGCCAGTTCCTGCTGGATCGCGGCGAAGCGGGCCTTGCCCTCGGCATCGAGCGCGGCGCCGCCAAGGCGGAAATCGCGCAGCGCGTTGGCGACGACGCGCCGGCGCACGACGTCGAGCCCGAGCGCATCCGCCTGGTCGGCCAGGGCTTCGTACTGCGCGAACAGCGCCGCGTCCTGGCCCAGCGCGCTGAAGAACCGGGTCACCTCCGGCAGCGCGGCGTTGTAGGCGGCGCGCAGCGCGGGAGTGTTGACCACGGCGTTGAGGTGGCTGACCTGGTGCCAGGCGCGCGACAGGCGCTCGGTCGCATCCTCCAGCGGCAGGGCCACCGTCTCCCAGGTCACCGGCCGGGTCTTGCCGGCGACCGCGGCAGCGGCCGTGGCCTCGGCGACCAGGGCATCGATCGCGGGTTGGACGTGGGCCGGTTCGATCGCGTCGAAGCGCGGCAGGCCGGAGAAGTCGAGCAGGGGATTGGACATGGCGGAGACGGCGGATGCGGAAGGCGGGTACGACGATTCTATGCGGGTCAAGAGGCGCCGCGGCCGGCACGGCCGGCCACGGCATCCCGCTGGACAGGGGCCCCTCGGGTCTTCAACCGCCCTCGGGCAGCGCGTAGGCGATGACGTAGTCGCCGGCGGGCGTTTCCATGAAATGGTGGCCGCCGGCCATGATCACCAGGTACTGGCGGCCGCCCGAGGCATAGACCATCGGCGTGGCCTGGCCGCCCGCGGGCAGCTTGTCCTGCCAGACAGTCCTGCCGGTGTCGATGTCGATCGCGCGGATCAGGTCGTCGGTGGTCGCGGCGATGAAGATCAGGCCGCCGGCGGTGACCGCCGCGCCGCCGTTGTTGGGCGTGCCGATGTCGATCGGCAGGCCCGAGGCGATGTCGAACGGCCCGTTCTTGCGCGCGCTGCCGAACGGGCGGTCCCACAGCGTGCGGCCGGTCGCCAGCTCGATCGCGCGGATCCCGCCGTACGGCGGCTGCTTGCACAGCAGCTTGGTGAACGGCATGCGCCAGCCGGCGTTGACGTCGATGGCGTAGGGCGTGCCGATCTGCGGATCGCCGGCGCCTTCCGCGCCGCCCATGTCGCCGCGCACCTGGTCGCGCGGCGCCAGGCCCATCTCGTTGGCCTTCTCGCGCGGGATCAGCCGGTTGTAGTTGGGCATGTCGTTGTAGTTGGCGACGATGATCCCGCGGGTCGGGTCGACCGCGATGCCACCCCAGTCCGAGCCGCCGTTGTAGCCGGGATAGACCACCGACGCGCGTTCGCTTTCCGGCGGCGTGTAGGGGCCGCCATAGGCCGCGCGCGCGAACTGGATGCGGCAGATCATCTGGTCGACCGGGGTGATGCCCCACATGTCGCGGTCGCTGAGCACCGGCTTGGCCAGCGTGTGGTACAGCGAGAAGCGCTGCGTCGCCGCGCGCTGCTCCGGCTCCACGCCGCCCTGCGGCACCGGCCGTTCCTCGAAGCCGACCAGCGGCTCGCCGGTGCGGCGGTCGAGCACGTACATATCGCCCTGCTTGCTCGGCAGCACCAGCGCCGGGACGCTGCCGCCCTCGGCCGGGAAATCCACCAGCGTCGCCTGCGAACCCAGATCGTAGTCCCACACGTCCATGCGCACGGTCTGGAAATGCCAGGCCGGCTTGCCGGTGGTGACGTCGAGCGCGACCAGCGAGGTCGCGTATTCGTTCTCCGGCGGCGTGCGCAGGCTGCTGTAGTAGTCGGCGGCCGAGTTGCCCAGCGGCATGTAGACCAGGCCCAGCGCTTCGTCGCCGCTGGCGATGGTCCAGCTGTTGGGCGTGCCCAGGGTGTAGGTCTCGCCTTCGGGCGGCAGGCCGTCGCGGTCCGGGCGGGCCAGGTCCCAGGCCCAGCGCAGTTCGCCGGTGACCGCGTCGAAGCCCTGGATCACGCCCGACGGTGCCCAGCGGTACTGGCCGTCGAGCACCTGGTGGCCGGTGACGACCACGCCGCGCACGATCGTCGGCGGCGAGGTGATCGAGACCATGCCCGGCAGCACCTCGCCCATGCCGACGGTGATGTCGACCTGGCCGTTGTCGCCGAAGTCCGCGCACGGCGTGCCGGTGCGCGCGTCGACGGCGACCAGGCGGCCGTCGAGGGTGCCCTCGATGATGCGGGTCGCGCAGCTGGCCGGGCCGGCGCTGGTTGCGACCGGCGTTGCCGGCGCGGTGTCGTCGGCCGGAGTCACCGCGTCCGTGGTCGCGTCCGTGGCGGCAGGGGCCGGCACGTGGCCCGCGGTGTCGTAGTACGCCACGCCGCGGCAGGCGGCGGTGTACGGAATCGACGCCTCGTCGACGACGGGATCGAAGCGCCAGCGCTCGCTGCCGGTGGCCGGGTCCAGCGCCAGCAGGATGTTGCGCGCGGTGCACAGGTACAGGGTGTCGTCGACCTTCAGCGGCGTGGTTTCCGCGCCCCAGCGGATGTCGGGCAGGTCGCCGGTGCGGTATTCCCACACCCGTTCCAGCCGGCCGACGTTGTCGCGGTTGATCTGGTTCAGCGGCGAATAGCGCCTGGCGTCATAGCCGCGGCCGTAGGCGAGCCAGTCGCCGTCGGCCTGTGGGGTGGCGGTACCGGGTACGCCGGCGGCGGCCGACGGCAGCGGGCCGTCGGGGCGGGTCACGCCGTACGGCACGAACGCCAGCGCGAAGGCGACCACGAACACCGCTGCCAGCGCCGCAGCGATGCCGCGCGACAACCCGCGCGACACCGGCCGGTCGAGCCGCGGCATCAGCAGCGCCACGACCAGCGCGAGCGCGACCATCAGGCCCAGCCGCGGCACCCAGCGCCAGTAGTCGAGGCCGCTTTCCCATGCGCTCCAGACCACGGTCAGGGCGAATACCGCCCAGAACAGCAGCGCGCCGGGGCGTCGGCCGCGGGCCAGCAGGACGCCGGCCGGCAGCAGGCCGAGGCCGGCGACGAGGTAGTACCAGGAGCCCCCGGCGGCGAGCAGCCAGGCACCGCCGAGGGCCAGCGTCAGGCCGAGCAGGGCGATGACCAGTCCGAGCGGCAACAGCGCCCAGTGGCCGCGGCGGGTCGGGGGAGGCAGGGACATGACGGCAGCTCATGAATGGGGGGAGGGCATCAGGCTAATCCCGGTCCTGCGACGATCAGGTGAGCGCACGGCGACGGTGCGCGCGCCGTATCGCATAGGCATGAACAGGCGTTGGCGCTATTGTGGACAGGTGGCGCGATCCGGTCCTCGCGCGGTCGTGACACGGCGATGCATTCGATCGAAGTTGTGCTGGTGATGCTGCTGGCCGTCGTCGTCAGTGGCTACCTGACCCGTGTGCTGCCGCGCTGGCTGCCGTTGCCGCTGCCGGTGGTGCAGATCGCCCTGGGGGCGACGATCGCCGGCGTGTTCGGCCAGGGCGTGACCCTGGATCCGCACCTGTTCTTCATCCTGTTCCTGCCGCCGCTGCTGTTCCTCGATGGCTGGCGCATCCCCAAGGACGGGCTGTTCCGCGACCGCGGCATGATCCTGCAGCTGGCGCTGGGCCTGGTGGTGTTCACCGTCGTCGGCGCCGGCTTCCTGATCCACTGGCTGATCCCGGCGATGCCGCTGGCGGTGGCGTTCGCGCTGGCGGCGATCCTGTCGCCGACCGACCCGGTGGCGGTGTCGTCGATTGCGGCCAAGGCGCCGATTCCCAAGCGGATGATGCACATCCTCGAAGGCGAGTCGCTGCTCAACGACGCCTCGGGCCTGGTCTGTTTCCGCTTCGCGGTCGCCGCCGCGCTGACCGGCGGCTTCTCGCTGATGTCGGCCTCGCTGACGTTCCTGTGGGTGTCGCTGGCCGGCGTCGCCGTCGGCGTGGCGCTGACCTTCGCGATCAACCGCGGCCACGCGATGGTCTCGCGCGTGTTCGGCGAGGAGGCCGGTACCCCGATCCTGATCAGCCTGCTGACCCCGTTCGGCGCCTACATGCTGGCCGAGCAGATCGGCGCGTCCGGCATCCTGGCCGCGGTCGCGGCCGGCATCACGATGAGCTACGTCGAGCTCACCGGCCGCGCGCTGGCGACCACCCGCGTGCAGCGCACCGCGGTCTGGGACACGGTGCAGTTCGCGCTCAACGGCATCATCTTCGTGCTGCTGGGCGAGCAGCTGCCGTGGATCGTCGAACGCGCGGTGCACACCATCGGCGAGAGCGGCCACCTGGCGCCGTGGTGGCTGGTGGTCTATGTCGTCGCCATCTACGCGGTGCTGTTCGCGCTGCGTTTCGCCTGGGTGTGGGTGACGCTGTGGATCGGCCTGTACCGCAACCGCAGTGACGGCGAACAGCCGAAACCGGAGTGGCGCCTGGTCACGGCGATGTCGCTGGCCGGCGTGCGCGGCGCGATCACCCTGGCCGGCGTGCTGACCCTGCCGCTGCTGATGTCCGACGGCAGCACGCCGTTCCCGACCCGCGACCTGGCGATCTTCCTGGCCGCGGCGGTGATCATCCTGTCGCTGCTGCTCGGCAGCCTGGTGCTGCCGCGACTGCTCAAGGGGCTCGCGCTGCCGGCCCAGGACGACGAGGTGCGCGAGCTCGACCATGCCCGCCACGAGGCCGCCGTCGCCGCGGTGGCGGCGGTCGAGCGCGCGCAGCACGCGCTGCCGGGCGCGACCGAGAATCCCGACCTCTACGCCAGCGCCGCGTTGCGGGTGATGGCGCTGTACGAAGGGCGGCTCAAGCGCGACGACAACACCGGCATCGAGGCGGCCGCGCTGCGCCGCGCCGACGACGCCGAGCGCGCGCTGCGCCTGGCCGCGATCCAGGCCGAGCGCGAGCGCCTCTACGAACTGGCCAGGCACCGCGCCATTTCCGACGAGATCGCGCGCAAGCTGGTACGCGAACTCGACCTGATGGAAACCCGCTACCGCTGATCAGGCCGCGGCCGGCGCGTCCGGCCGGGTCATCCGTTCCAGCCACGCCAGCGCATCGAGGGCCTCGTCGCGGGTGCTGCCGCACATCGCCGGCTCGGGCCGCAGCGAGGCGCAGAACGCCGGCCGTTCCGGGCGTCCGAACAGCCGGCAGCCCAGTTGCGCGTCGAGTTGCACGCAGGGTATGCCCGCCGGCTTGCCGTGCGGCATGCCGGGGATCGGCGAGGTGATCGACGGCGCGATGCAGCAGGCCGCGCAGCCGGGGCGGCACTGCATGGCGCCGCTCAGCCGGGCCGGCGCACGATCGCCAACGCCAGCAGCACGATACCGGCCGCGTTGAGCGTCGCCAGCACCAGGCTCACGATCGCGAACGCGTAGCCGGACGTCACGAAGTCGACAGCGCCGGAGACCAGCAGGAACTCGGCCAGCGCGTACCACGCGGTCGACAGCAGCAACGCGGCCAGCAGCACGGTCAGGCCGCCGAGCGCGGGCGCGGCGGCGGCGCCGAGCGTGGCGCGCCTGCGCAGCACCAGCGCGAACGCCGCGGCCAGGCCGGCCAGCATCGGGACCAGGTACGGCAGTTGCTGCAGCAGCGATGTCAGGAACCGGGACATGTCGAACGTCGTTTCCATTGCGGTGTTGTCCTGTCGGGGGTTGCGCGGCGATCGAACGCCATGGCGGTCGCGGCAGGCGGGCGGTGTGCCGCCGGCCTCTCAGTCCGCGGTGACCAGCGCGACGTTGCGTGCCTGCAGCGCGGCGAACACCGGGTCGGTGTCCGGACGCACGCCGTGCCACAGCGCGAAGCTCTCGGCGGCCTGCTCGACCAGCATGCCGAGTCCGTCGATGGTGTCGCGGGCGCCGTGCGCGCGGGCCCATGCCAGGAACGGCACCGAGGCCTCGCCGTAGCTCAGGTCCACCGCCGCGGTGCGCATGCCCACCAGCGAGCGCGGCAGTGCCGGGATCGCGCCCGAGCGCGCGGCCGAGGTCGCGTTGACGATCAGTTCGAACTCGCCCAGTTCGCCGATCACGTCCAGGTAGCGCGGATGCACCCGGTCCGGCTCGCCCAGCGCATCGGCCAGCGCGTCGGTGCGCTCGGGCGTGCGGTTGACCACGAACAGGTCGGAGACGCCGGCATCGAGCAGCAGCGGCGCGACCCCGCGCGCCGCGCCGCCGGCGCCGATCAGCAGCGTGCGCCGGCCGCGCAGGTCCAGGCCGTGGCGGCCGGTGAGGTCGCGCACCAGGCCGGCGCCGTCGGTGTTGTCGCCGAACCAGGTCTCGCCCTGCCGCACCAGAGTGTTGACCGCGCCGGCGCGGCGCGCGCGCTCGCTGCAGGTGTTGGCCAGCGCGAACGCCGCCTCCTTCAGCGGCAGGGTCACGTTGGCGCCGCTGCCGCCTGCGCCGGCGAAGCGGGCGAGCGCCGTTTCGAACGTGTCCGGCGTCGCGTCGATCGCCACGTAGTCGACCGCGATGCCGAGTTGCCTGCCGAAGGCCGCGTGGATCGCCGGCGACAGCGAATGGGCGACGGGATGGCCGAAGACGGCGTGGTGCTGGGCGGGTTGCGACATGGATCCCTCGGATGCGGTGGCGTGCGCGCAGTCTAGGGCCTGTCGTCGATGGCCGGATAGGCCGCGCCGGGGCGGCAGTCCGCGCGGCGCGGCGCGGACGGAGCCGGGGCGATCGCGTGCGGCGCTCAGCCGCGCTCGCGCAGCCAGCGCGCGGCGTCCAGCGCGAAGTAGCTCAGCACGCCGTCGGCGCCGGCGCGGCGGAAGCCCAGCAGCGATTCGAGCACGCACCTGCGCTCGTCGAGCCAGCCGTTGGCGAACGCGGCCCGGAGCATCGCGTACTCGCCGCTGACCTGGTAGGCGAACACCGGCACGCCGAATTCGTCCTTGGCCCGGCGCACGATGTCCAGGTACGGCATGCCCGGCTTGACCATGACCATGTCGGCGCCCTCGTCCAGGTCCTGGGCGATCTCGCGCATGGCCTCGTCGGAATTGCCCGGGTCCATCTGGTAGGTGGCCTTGTCGGCCTTGCCGAGCGCGGCGGCCGAGCCGACCGCGTCGCGGAACGGGCCGTAGAACGCGCTGGCGTACTTGGCCGAATAGGCCAGGATGCGGGTGTGGACGAAGCCCTCGTCCTCGAGCGCGGCGCGGATCGCGCCGATGCGCCCGTCCATCATGTCGCTGGGCGCGACCACGTCGGCACCGGCGCGCGCATGCGACAGCGCCTGTTTCACCAGCGCCTCGACGGTGACGTCGTTGACCACGTAGCCGTCGGCGTCGGTGATGCCGTCCTGGCCGTGCACGGTGTAGGGGTCCAGCGCCACGTCGGTGATCACGCCCAGTTCCGGGAAGCGCTGCTTCAGCGCCCGGATCGCGCGCTGGCACAGCCCGTCCTCGTCCCAGGCCGCGATCGCGTCGAGCGACTTGGCCGCCGGCAGCGTCACCGGGAACAGCGCCAGCGCCGGGATGCGCAGCTCGCAGGCGGTCTCGGCGACCCGCAGCAGTTCGTCGATCGACAGCCGCTCGATCCCCGGCATCGACGCGATCGGCGCGCGCCCGGCCGGTTCGTGCACGAACACCGGATAGATCAGGTCGTCGCTGGCGAGCGTGGACTCGCGCATCAGGCGGCGCGAGAAGTCGTCGCGGCGCATCCGCCGCATCCGGGTGTCGAGTCGGGTCATGCCGGCATTTTACGCCAGGCGCCGAATGCGTAGGTCGGGGCCACGCCCCCGACGCGCGTGATGCTTCGGAGCCGTCATCTTCATTGTCCGCCGGTCCAGATCCCCGCGCGTCGGGGGCGTGGCCCCGACCTACGGGGCGTCGTGTACGCCGTCGATCTCCAGCGCCAGTTCGCGCCGGCAGATCACCGCGTGCAGCAGCACCCGCGGCACGCGGTCGCCGAAGCGGGCATCGAAGGCCTCCGCCACGACCGGCAGGTCCTCGGCGTCGCGGACGTAGACCTTCAGCCGCGAGCCGGGACCGAAGCCGGCCGGCAGGTCGGGCCGGCGCGCGCGCGCGGAGGCGATCAGCGCGTCGAAATTGGCGAAGGTCTCGTCGAGCTGGGCCAGCAGTTCGCCCTCGTGCTGCGAGGCGTGGCCGACGACGCTGGCGGTGCCCGACAGCAGCAGCGGCATCGCGCTGCCGGCCGGTGGCAGCATCGCGCGGGCGAAGCTCGGCGACTGCGGGCCGTACTGGCGCGGATAGCGGTAGGCGCTGACCTGGCGCGGGTTCTCCACCGGCGTGCCGGGGACGCGCGCGGCCAGCCAGTAGACCTGGATCGTGCGCGCGTCGTCGCAGCGGCCGATCGCGGTCGCGGCCGGCAGGTCGTGGGTGTCGAAGCTGCCCAGGCCCTGGGCGCGGCCGACGCAGAACTGGCGGTAGCGTTCGGTGTCGCCGTCGCCGACGGTGATCGCGTCGAGGTAGTTCCAGATCCGCAGCAGGTGCGGATATTCGCTGCCGCCGATGAAGCGGGTCAGCTGGCGGTAGGCGTGCTCGGCGGCGAGCAGGATGCCGCTGTTGTCGCCGTCGCCGGTGTGGCCCTCGGGCTCGTCGACCTCGATCGCGCCGAACAGCAGCTCGCCGTCGCACGACCAGGCGATCTCGCCGTCGCGGCCGCAGTGCACCGGTCCCTGCGTGCGCCAGACTTCCAGGGGCGCCGCGCCATGCGGCTGCAGCGGCACGCGCAGGTAGCGCGGATCGTCGAGCAGCGGCGCGGCGCCGCCAAACCCGAGCACCGCCAGCACGCGGTCGTCGGCGAGCAGCGACGCAGGCGCGGTATCGACGTAGTCGACCTGCAAGCGCGGCGCGCCAGGTGCGGCGCCGATCGGCTGCGGCCGGCTCACGGGTTGCCCTCGTGCAGGGTGTCGCCGCGGAACTGCTCGCCGACCTGGCGGCGCCGCGCCAGCCAGCCGCGCAGCGCGCTGGGCGCGATGGCGATCGCGTTGGCGGCGTAGAGCAGCCGGAACAGGCGCAGCCGGCGCAGCACCGCGCGGTTGTCGAACACGTCGCCGGCGAGCATCGAGATCACCGCCTGCTCGAGCTGGAAGTCGTTGCGCGGCGCGGCGAACAGGCGCTGCATCACCGGCGTGGTGAAGCGGTGGATGAACCAGCTGAAATGCCTGAGGCCGCGGCGCAGGCGCCGCTCCATGCCGCGCTGCAGGCTGCGTTCGCGGGCCGGGTCGCGCAATGCGCCGTCGACCACCGCGGCCGCGTGTTCGGCGCTGTTCATGCCCAGGTAGACGCCGGACGAGAACACCGGGTCGATGAACGCATAGGCGTCGCCGGCCATGACCCAGCCGGGGCCGGTCATGCGCGTGCACGCGTACGAGTAGTTGCCGGTCGCGTGCACCGGGGCGATGCGTTCGGCGCCGGTCATGCGGCTGGCGACCGACGGCGTGCGCAGCAGGGTCTGCATCAGGAAGGTTTCGTTGTCGGTGCCCTGGCGCTGCTTCAGGTATTCGGGAAAGCACACCGCGCCGACGCTCATCACGTCGTCGGGCAGCGGGATCAGCCAGTACCAGCCGTACTCGAAACGGTCGACGGTGATGTTGCCGGCATCGTCGCCGTCGCGCCGCTGCACGCCGCGGAAATGGCTGAACAGCGCCGCCGACTGGTGGCGCGCGCTCTTGCGCTTGAGCTTGAGCCGGCTGCCGAGGAAGGTGTCGCGGCCGCTGGCGTCGACGAGGTAGCGCATGCGCACCTGCAGCCGGCTGCCGTCGGTGGCGCGCGCGCTGGCACCGACCGGGCGGCCGTCGGCGTCGTGTTCGAGCGCCTCGACCCGGACCTGCATGCGCGCATCGACGCCGTTGGCGCGCGCGTTGTCGAACAGCAGCGTGTCGAACTCGGCGCGGCGCACCTGGAAGGCGTAGCCGAACTTCGGGTCGATCGCGCGCGAGAACCGGAACACGTGGGTGGTGTCGGCTTCGTCGTGCACGGGGAAGTCGGCGCCGTGCTTGAGCACGCCGATCGCGCGCACCTGTTCCAGCACGCCGAGCCGCTCGAGGATCGGCAGGTTCATCGGCAGCAGCGATTCGCCGATGTGGAAGCGCGGGTGGCGGTCCTTGTCCAGCAGCAGCACGCGGTGGCCCTGGCGCGCCAGCAGCGTGGCCGCCGTGGTGCCGGCCGGGCCGCCGCCGATGACCAGCACGTCGGTCTCGATGCTGGCGGTGGTGCCGGGCGTTGCGGTGGCGGTGGCGGGCGCGGTGGCGATGCGGCTCATCCGGTAAGCAGGCGGTTGTCGTGCAGGCGCGCATGATAGCGGAACGCCGGGGCCCGGCCCGCGCGCCGCCGGCCGCCGGTTTTCCGGCCTTGCGCTGGCGCGGCCGATGCCGGATCGTGGCGGCCTGCCAAACCCGTGGAAGCTGTTCATGTCCGTACAAACCGATGCCGAGCGCGAGCTTGCGCAGTTGCTGGTCGAGAGCCTGAACCTGGAGGACGTGGCGCCGGGCGACATCGACCCCGAGGCGCCGCTGTTCAACGCCGGCCTCGGCCTGGATTCGATCGACGCGCTGGAGCTGGCGCTGGCGATCAGCAAGCAGTACGGCTTCCAGCTGCGCTCGGACAACGACGAGAACCGCCGCATCTTCGCCTCGCTGCGCGCACTGTCGGCGCACGTCCAGCAGCATCGCACCACTTGATCCTGCTGCTGCAGGTGCTGCTGGCACTGGGGTACGCCGTGCTGGCGCACCTGGCCAGCATGTGGCAGCACGACGGCCTGGCGCTGGCGGCGCTGCTGGTGCTGGCCGCGATGCTGCTGGTCGAGCCGCTGCTCCATCGCCGGACATGGGCCTGGCTGGCGCTTCCGCCGGTGCTGTGGGGCGCGTGGGCGCTGTACGCGTCCGGCCACGCGGCGCTGCCGCTGCTGCTGGTGCCGGTGGTGTTCGTGCTCGCGATCGCCTGGGTGTTCGGCCGCACGCTGCGCGCCGGTTCCACGCCGCTGATCACCCGCATCGTCGCCGGCATCGAGGGAGCGGGCTCGGCCGACGCCCTGGACCCGGCGCTGCGCCGCTACACCCGCAACCTGACCGCGGCCTGGGCGATCGTGCTGCTGGGCATGGCCGGGGCGAACCTGGCGCTGGCGCTGGTCGCCAGTCCCGGCGGCCTGCTCGAGAGCCTGGGCCTGCGCTCGCCGTGGCCGATCACCCGCGAGCAGTGGTCGCTGTTCGCCAACCTGCTGAACTACGGCGTGATCGGCGGTTTCTTCGTCGTCGAATACGCGTTGCGCAAGCGGCGGTTTCCCGGGCGCTACCGCAGTTTCGTCGATTTCCTGCGCAAGCTGGCCGGGCTCGGGCCGGTGTTCTGGCGCGACCTGCTGCGCTGAACGGCGCGCGCGGCCGGCTTTTCCGCCGCCCGTGACGGTATCCTTGGCACCGATGGAACACAGACAGACCCAAGCAGACGCCAGGTCTCCCGCGTTCGGCGGATTCCTGACGGTCCTGCTCAACATGCTGCGGTTTGCCTTCACCCTGCTATGGACGGCGGGCTGGATCACCGTGTCACTGCTGCTGCAGGCGCTGACCCGCCGGCCCGGGCTGGCGCTGGACATGGCCCGCACCCGCTGGGCACCGGGGCTGCTGGATCCCGCCGGCGGGCTGACCGTCGAGGGCGCCGACGCGATCGACTGGTCGCGGCCGTACCTGGTGGTGGCCAACCATCAATCGGTGATCGACATCTGCGCGGTGTTCAGCGCGGTGCCGGTGCCGCTGCGTTTCCTGCTCAAGGACGAGATGCGGCGCGTGCCGTTCGTGAACTGGTACGCGCGCGCGACCGGCATGCTGTTCATCGCCCGCGACGATCCGCGCGCCGGGCCGCTGCTGCGGCGCCAGGTCGCCGAGCTGCTGCGCGCCGGGCACAGCCTGTGCCTGTTTCCCGAGGGCACGCGCTCGCGCGACGGCCGCATGGGCGAATTCAAGTCGGGCGCCTTCCAGTCGGCGATCGACGCCGGCGTCGAGGTGCTGCCGATCGCGCTGCATGGCACCGGCGACGTGCTGCCGGCGGAAGGCTTCTTCAACGTCAGTCCCGGTCCGATGCGGGCGACGATCGGAACGCCGCTGGCAACCGGCGACTGCGTCGGTGCGGCCGGCCGCCAGCGCCTGGCGCGGCAGGCGCAGGCCTCGGTCGCGGCGATGCTGGCGGGGCGCTGAGCGATGACCGGATTCACCATCGATGCCACCCATCCGTGCCTGCCCGGGCATTTCCCCGGCCGGCCGCTGGTGCCGGGCGTGGTGATCCTCGACCGGGTGGTCGCCGCGATCGAGGACCGGCACGGGCCGCTGCCCGCGCTGCGCCTGCCGCAGGTGAAGTTCTTGCAGCCGCTGCTGCCCGGGGTCGCGGCCGACATCGCGCTGCAGGCGCTTCCCGCCACCGAGGGGCGGCGCTGGCGGTTCCGGGTCAGCGCCGGCGACACGCTGCTGGCCAGCGGCGAGGTCGTGGCGCCGGCATCGACGCCATCGACGGACGCGACCGCGGCATGAGCACGCAGTGGAAGTGCCGCCGCGAAGGCGGCGGCCGTTTCGCGCTGGCCGCGATGATCCGCGTCGCGCAGGTGTGCGGGCGCAGCGCGACGCGGCTGCTGCTGTATCCCATCACCCTGTATTTCCTGGTCCGCCGCGGCGCCGAGCGGCGCGATTCGCGCGCCTACCTCGATCGCGTGCTGGGGCGCCCGGCCACGCTGCGCGACGTCGCCCGGCACATCCACACCTTCGCCGCGACCATCCTCGACCGCCTGTTCCTGCTGACCGGCAACACCCGCGGCTTCGACGTGAGGACCTCCGGGCTGGAGGTGCTGCACGGCCATCTCGACGCCGGCCGAGGCGTGCTGCTGTTCGGTTCGCACCTGGGCAGCTTCGAGGTGTTGCGGGTGCTGTCGCGGCAGCGGCCGGACTACCCGATCCGGGTCGTGCTCGACCGCGCCCACGGCAAGGCGATCACCGAGCTGCTGGACGCGGTCAATCCCGAGATCGCCGCGACCGTCATCGACGCCACCCAGGACGGCCCCTCGGTGGCGCTGGCGATCCACAACGCGCTCGATGCCGGGGCGATGGTCGCGCTGCTGGTCGACCGCAGCCAGGAGGGCGGCCCGACCACCGACGTGCCGTTCCTCGGCAGCCCGGCGCCGCTGCCGACCGCGCCGTGGCTGCTGGCGGCGGTGCTGAAGGTGCCGGTGATGCTGGCATTCGGCCTGTACCGCGGCGGCAACCGCTACGATCTGGTGTTCGAGCCGTTCAGCGACGGCATCGCCCTGCCGCGCGGGCAACGCGAGGCGGGCGTGCAGGCGCTCATCCGGCGTTACGCGGCGCGGCTGGAACATCATGCGCGGTCGGCACCCTACAACTGGTTCAACTTCTATGACTTCTGGACATCCGATGCCGGGCGCGGACGCGACACCACGACGCCTGCGCCGCCTGTTGCTGGCGTGCTGCCTGGCGGTGCCGCCGGCCTGGGCCGCCGCGCAGGCCCCTGAGCCGGCAGCCGGGCAGACGCCCGCGCCGGCGTCGGTCGAACCCGACTGGATCCTCGGCCAGCTGCGCCGGCCGCCGCCGGCGGCCACGCCGTTCGTCGAGCTGCGGGTGTCGTCGATGCTGAAGAAGCCGCTGCAGCTGGCCGGCGAATACCGCCGTCCCGACGCCGACACCCTGGTGCGCGAGGTGCGCGCGCCGTATGCGGAGACGACCACGATCCGCGCCGGCCAAGCCACGCTGGCGCGCGAGGGCCGCGCGCCGCGGACCTTCGCGCTGTCGCGGGTGCCGGAGCTGGCGGCGCTGCAGGGCAGTTTCGGCGCGCTGCTGGCCGGCGACCGCGCGCAGCTCGAACAGCACTACACGCTGCAGGCCGAAGGCGCGGCCGATGCCTGGACGATGACGCTGACGCCGAAGGACCCGCGCACCGCGACGCGGCTGCTGGCGGTGGTGCTGCGCGGCGGCGGCGACGAACTGCGCTGCATCGAGACCCGGCCGCGCGAGGGCGATGCGCAGCCGACGCTGCTCGGCGGCGCGGCCACGGGCGCGGACGCGTTCGCATCGCTCGACGACGCGCTGCGCGCCTGTCGCGCGCCCGCGCGCTGATGCCGGGCGGCCCGCCGCGTCCCGGCGCCCGCCTCGCGCTGGCGCTGGCCTGGCTGCTGCTGGTGCTGGCGGCCGGGTGGCTGGCGGGCCGGCACCTGGAGTTCACCGGCGACCTGCGCCGGTTCCTGCCCGACGCGCGCACGCCGGAACAGAAGCTGCTGATCGACGAACTCGGCGAAGGCCCCGGCTCGCGCCTGCTGCTGCTCGCATTGTCGGGCGACGTGCCGGAGACGCTGGCCGCGCAGTCGCAGGCGCTGCGCGCGGCGCTGGTCGCCGATCCGCGCTTCGACGTGGTCGCCAACGGCGCCGATGCCGGGCTCGAATCGTTCCCGCCGGGCCTGCTGCCGTACCGCTACCTGCTGTCGCCGACGCTCGATACCCAGCCGCTCGATGCCGACCACCTGCGCGACGAACTCGACGCCCGGCTGCAGGACCTCGGCTCGCCGGCTGCGGCGCTGGTGGAGCCGCTGCTGCCGTCGGACCCGACGCTGGAGACGCTGAAGCTGGCCGAACACTGGGCGCCGGCCGCGGCGCCCGAGCGCCTGCATGAGGTCTGGTTCGACCGCGCCGGAACGCAGGCGCTGCTGCTGGTGGAAACCCGCGCCGCCGGCTTCGACCCGACCGGCCAGCTGGATGCGGTCGAGGCGATCGGCGCGGCGTTCGCCGAGGTGCGCGGGGACAGCCCGGCGACGCTGGAGATGACCGGTCCCGGCGCGTTCTCGGTCGAGATCGGCGGCCGCACCGAGCGCGAGGCGCGGATCATCGGCATCGTCGATACCGTGGGCCTGGTGCTGCTGCTGCTGGTCGCCTACCGCAACTGGAAGATCCCGCTGCTCGGCGTGCTGCCGCTGGCCAGTGCCGGCGTCGCCGGGCTGGCCGCGGTGGCGCTGCTGTTCCCCGGCGGCGTGCACGGCATCACCATCGCGTTCGGCTTCACCCTGATCGGCGTGGTGCAGGACTACCCGGTCCACTTCTTCAGCCACCAGCGCGCCGGCCTGTCGCCGTGGCGGAACGTGCGCGGGCTGTGGCCGGCGCTGTCGACCGGCGTCATCGCCACCTGCATCGCCTACGCCACGTTCCTGTTCTCCGGCGTCGACGGCCTGCGCCAGCTGGCGGTGTTCACCATCGTTGCGCTCGCGGTCGCCGCGCTGACGACCCGCCTGCTGCTGCCGGCGCTGGTCGATCCGGCGCCGCCGGACCTGGCCGCGTCGCCGCGGCTGCAGCGGCTGTGGCAGTGGATCGAAGCGCTGCCGCGGCCGAAGTGGTCGCTGGCGCTGCTGGCCGCGGCCGCGGTCGCCGCGATCGCCTGCAGCCCGGCGGCGTTCTGGCAGAACGACCTGTCGAAGCTGACCCCGGTGCCGGACGCCGCGATGGCGCGCGATACGGCGCTGCGCGCCGAACTCGGCGCGCCGGACGTGCGCTACGTGCTGGTCGCCCAGGCCGACGATGCCGATGCCGCGCTCGCCGCCACCGCCGCGCTGCGGCCACGGCTCGACGCCCTGGTCGCCGCCGGCGCGCTCGACGGCTACGACATGGCCGCGCGCTACCTGCCGCCCGCCGACCTGCAGCGCGCACGCCAGGCGGCGCTGCCGGACGCGCCGACGCTGCGCCGCGCGCTCGACGCGGTGCTGGCCGATTCGCCGTTCAACGCCGATGCCTTCGACGCGTTCGCCGCCGATGTCGAACACGCGCGCACCGCGCCGCCGCTGACCCGCGCGATGCTCGACGGCACGCCGCTGGCATCGGCGGTCGCCGGCCTGCTGCTGGAGCGCGACGGCCACGCCACCGCTCTGGTGTCGCTGAGCGGGCTCGACGACCCGGCCGACGTCGCCGCACTGGCGGCCGCCGCGGCCACGCCCCGGGTCGAGCTGCGGCTGCTGGACATGAAGCAGGCGTCGGAATCGCTGGTCGCCGAGTACCGCGGCCGCGTGCTGTGGGCGATGGCGGCGGCGCTGGTGCTGCTGGTCGCCACCGTGTGCATCGCGCTGCGCGCGCCGTCGCGCGCCTGGCGCGTGCTGCTGCCGACGCTGCTGTCGCTGCTGCTGGTGGTCGCGGTGCTGCGCCTGTGCGGCGTCGAGCTGACCCTGTTCCACCTGGTCGCGCTGATCCTCGCCGCGGGCCTCGGGCTCGACTACGCGCTGTTCTTCGAGCACGCCGGCGACGACCGCGCCGACCAGGTGCGCACCCTGCATGCGGTACTGGTCTGCAGCCTGATGACGCTGCTGGTGTTCAGCCTGCTGGCGTGGTCGTCGATCCCGGTGCTGCGCGCGATCGGCAGCACCGTTGCGCTCGGCGTGGTGTGCAACTTCGTGCTGTCGCTGCTGGTCGCGCGCCATCGCGCCGCGATCGATGACGCGCGCCGCGCGGACGGGACGGCGGCATGAGCCGCGACGACGGCGGCAGCGTGGCTGGCGTGGAGATCGGCCGCGCCGCGCTGATGGCGATGATCCCGCACCAGGACGCGATGTGCCTGTGGGATGCCGTCACCGGCTGGGACGCGCGCAGCGTACGCCTGCGCAGCGGCACCCATCGCGATCCGGACAACCCGCTGCGCAGCGACGACCGCCTGCGCGCGCTGCACCTGTGCGAATACGGCGCGCAGGCGATGGCCGTGCACGGCGGCCTGCGCGCCCGCGCGAGCGGTGGCCCGGTGCGTCCGGGCATGCTGGTGGCGCTGCGCGGCGTGCAGCTGCATGTCGCGCGCATCGACGAGCTGGCCGGCGACCTGCAGTGCGAGGCGGAGGTGCTGGTCGAGTCCGATGCCAGCCAGCAGTACGCGTTCCGCATCGAATGCGACGGCGTGCTGCTGGCCGAAGGGCGGGCTGCGGTGATGCTGGGGGGCTAGGGCCTGGCGAAGGGGGCGCGCCGCCCCGTCGAATGCGCGCGCCGGGGGAGGCCTGTGGCGGATCAAGATCCGCACTACTTCCGCTCAGCCGCGCGTGCGGCGGTATTCGGCCACGGTCTGCGCCGCGCTCGGGTTCGACATCGCCATGCCGTTGACGAACACCGCCGGCGCGCCGCGCCTGAACACCTCGACCGCACGGTCGATGCCTGCGCGCTGTTCGGCGCTCGGGTTGTCCACCTCGAACGAGAACCCGCTGCCACGTGCCACCGGAACGCCTTCGCGGGACAGTGCCGCGACCAGCGCCTCGGTGCGCTGCGCCTGCTCGGACGGGCAGTTCGCCGGCGCCAGCACCAGCACGACGTTGCGCCTGGCGCCGCCGGGCATCTCCACCGGCACGAATCCGTTCGGGCTGGCACTGGCGGCGAATGCGTGTTCCGCATCGCGGCCCTGCCACCACTTGTAACCGCCGAACAGCACCGCGATCAGGAGCAGGAGTTTGAGCAGGCGCATGGGGGGTTCTCCGATGGACGTGACGGGGTCTGCGGAGTCGGCACGCGCCATGCGCCCCTGCGCGCAGGCGCCCGCCTGTCGCATCGTGTTCCGTCCGCCGACGCGCAACGCCGGCGCCGTTCCCCGCCGGCATCATGCCCAATCCGCCGCCGCAAGTCAGCGGGGCGATGCGCCTTGCGATCGCGCTCGTGCGCATTGCAATCGCCTGCAACGCCTCGCCTACAATCGGCCCATGGACACATCCAGCAAACGCGCCCTCGTCACCGGCGGCAGCGGCGACATCGGCGGCGCGATCTGCCGGCGCCTCGCCGCCGACGGCCTGCACGTGATCGTGCACGCCAACGGCAACCTGGCACGCGCGCAAGGCGTGGTCGATGACATCGTCGTCGCGGGCGGCGGCGCGCAGGCGGTCGCGTTCGACGTGGCCGATGGCGAGGCGACGCGCGCGGCACTCGAGGCGCTGCTCGAAGGCGGCCCGATCCAGGTCGTCGTCAACAACGCCGGCGTCCATGACGATGCGCCGATGGCCGGCATGTCGGGGGCGCAGTGGCGGCGGGTCATCGACGTCTCGCTGCACGGCTTCTTCCACGTCACCCAGCCGCTGCTGCTGCCGATGGCGCGCCGGCGCTGGGGCCGGATCGTCAGCGTGTCGTCGGTCGCGGCGGTGACCGGCAACCGCGGCCAGAGCAACTACGCCGCGGCCAAGGCGGCGCTGCATGGCGCGTCGAAATCGCTGGCGCGGGAGATGGCCTCGCGCGGCATCAGCGTCAATGTCGTCGCGCCCGGCGTCATCGCCGGCAGCATGGCCGATGCGGCGTTCCCCGCGGAGGTGGTGAAGCAGATCGTGCCCGCGGCGCGTGCCGGCACGCCGGAGGAGGTCGCCGCGCTGGTCGGTTTCCTGTGCTCGGACGATGCGGCTTACATCAATGGCCAGGTCATCGGCATCAACGGCGGCATGGCGTGAGCCGGGCGGCCGCATCGACGGGATAACCCCGTCGCCGCCCGCCGGCCGTTGAGGACAGTGACGATGCCGGCACGTGCCGGCGTCCCAACCAGGGAGAGGACGCATGCGATATCACGTACTGCTGGGTGGCCTGCTGGCGTTGACGGTGCTGCCGGCGGCCGCGGACGACAGGATCCGGCTGGTGGTGCCGATCCCGGTCGCCGACGGTGCCGACATCGACCCGGAAATCACCGACCACTGCGGCGTGCCGGCGGAGTTCACCAAGCGCCTGACCCGGGAGCTGCGCAAGGTCGCGGTCCCGGTCGAGGCGCCGCTGGACGACATGCACGGGCGCGTGCTGAAAGTCGAGATCGTCGACGCGGTCTGGGGCGGCAACTGGTTCATCGAGCACAACCAGACGATCCGCGTGCGCGGCGTGCTGACCCGCGACGGCGCGCACGAGGCCGCCTTCAATGGCGTCATGGTGACCCGCGGCGGCGGCCTGTCGAGCGGCTGCTACCAGATGAACTCGAACTTCGGCGCGATGACCTGGTACATCCGGCGCTGGCTGCGCAATCCGGTCGACGGCGCGCGGATCGGGATGGGTGGGTAGGCGTGCCGGGTAGGGCGGGTCTCGACCCGCCAGCGCGCCGACGGGCCTGGCGGGTCGAGACCC
>NZ_JAIWPT010000030.1 GCF_021191695.1 Proluteimonas luteida | reverse complement strand
CATGCGTCATCTGCGCACGCGACCCTACACCCCGCGCACCAATGGCAAGGCCGAGCGACTGGTCCAGACCAGCCTGCGCGAATGGGCCTATGCGCGCTCCTATACCAGCTCCGAACAACGCGCCAACACCTTCCACGGCTGGCTGCATCACTACAACTGGCATCGGCCTCACGCCAGCCTCGGCTACAAGCCACCCATCTCACGCATTACGCTGAACAACGTGCTGGATTTACACACCTAGGGAAGGTCTGAACAAGCCACAGATCCGAGCAACACATACGAGCACACTTGCGTGTTCCTGGGTTCGACGCGCATGTTTCTGCCTCCGCAGGCCATTTCAAGCCGCCATCGCCTGCAAGTCCCTCTTCTTCCCGCCCGCCAGACGCGCCTTCCCTGTCATCGCCAATAACCGTTTGCGGGCCATCCACAGGTTCGACAGTGCGAACAGCCCATTGAGTTGCCCGCCGTTCTTCGCCAGGCTCCGATAGCGCACCTTGGTGTGGCCGAACTGCCGGTTGATCACCCGGAATGGGTGCTCCACGCGCGAACGCACTTTCGCGATCAGATGTTCGATCAACTCGCTTACGTCCTTCAACTCGCCTTCCGGCAGCACCTTGATCCGGCTCCGCCGTTCGTCGATATCCCAGCGGATCTTCTCGCCCTTCAACTCATCGCGCTTGTCCGCGCCCGTGTAGCCGGCATCGGCGTACACCGCCTTCTCCTTGCCGTGCAGTAGCCTGCCAGTCTGGGTCACGTCCGCCACGTTCGCCGCCGTCGACACCGCCGTGTGCACCAGGCCCGAGTCGCGATCCACGCTGATGTGCGCCTTCATCCCGAAGAACCACTGGTTCCCTTTCTTGGTCTGGTGCATCTCCGGATCACGTGTGCCGCTGCTGTTCTTGGTCGAACTGGGTGCATCGATGATCGTGGCGTCCACGATCGTGCCAGGCCCTTGCCCTGCAGATGGCAGTTCACTGCTTCCAGCAGCTTGGCCGCCAGCCCGTGCTGCTCCAGCAGGTGCCGGAAGTTCAGGATCGTCGTCTCGTCCGGGATCGTCTCCAGCAGCGACAGCCGGGCGAACTGACGCATCGAGGTGATCTCGTACAGCGCCTCCTCCATCGCCGGGTCGCTCAGCGCGTACCACTGTTGCAGCAGGTGGATGCGCAGCATCGTCTCCAGCGCGTAGGGATGACGACAACGGCCGGCCTTGGGATAGTGCGGCTCGACCTGCGCCAGCAGCGCCTTCCACGGCACCACCTGCTCCATCTCGCCCAGAAACACTTCCCGCCGGGCTTGCGCTTGCCGGCGTGCTCGGCGTCGGAGAAGCTCAGTTGCGTCATCGCATCGCGCCTTCGGTCAGGTGCTGGTAGTGTCGCCGATCAGGGGCGACTTGTTCAGAGAATCCCTAACGTTCTATGAGGTGGGAAGTTGAGTCTGCTCACTCCGCAGGCCTCAATCGGCTTTCTCCTGAGTGCCCGTGATATCGGGGGTGAACCGTCCGCTGTTCCGAGTATCCAGGCGCAGTGGTTTGATTTCGACTGCCTTCGTCAGGCGCTTGGTGAAGTAGCTGTCTTTGTAGTAGCGGATCTTCTTGCAAAGCACGGGGTGCGCTAGGCCCTCGTAGATCACGATCTCCTTGTCTGGCCCCATCGCCTTGAGTTCCTGGGGAAGCATGAGCGCGCGCTTCTCCAAGACCTCATTATCCGACACCGTGCGCCCTTGGCCGTGCGAGCGCGTGCGGGCGCGTCGGCGCACCGTCGTGAATCCCAGCATTTCGGAGTAATCATTTGCGTCTTGTTGTTCGCGCGGGGCGTAGATGATTTGGAGAGCGTGGTTGGTGATGATCGTGCGTGAAAGCTCCTTGCCGTAAACCGAATCGAGCTGCGCCATCGATTGGATGATGGGGAGCAGGCGCAGGTTATAGCCGGCCATGTAAGCCACGGCCTTGGCGATAATGTCGACCTTGCCAATGGACGTGAACTCGTCCATCAGCAGAAGGCATTGATGCTTCAAAGACTTGTCGTTCTGCGGCAGGGTCTTGGTGTTGACGTTGATGAGCTGGCTGAAAAATAGATTCACAATCAGACGGCTCTCCGCCAGCTTGCTGGGTTGGATGCCGACGTAGATCGTCATTCGCTTGCAACGCACGTCGTCGAGACGGAAGTCATCTCCGCTTGTTGCAGCGTCAAGTACGGGATTGAGAAAGGCGTTTAACGGCTCACGAAACGAGCCAATGATCGAAGCAAAAGTCACGTCCGCCTGTGATAGAAGGCCGGAAAACGCCGTCTTCGCTTGCGCGCTCAGGAAGCGCGCCTCGGAAAGCATCTGTATGTATGACTTGAGCTCTGTACCGTCGCCGGACACCAGTCGCAGCACTTCGCCAAGCGTTGGTTTTGGCGCGCCGGGGATCGCCTCTGCCTGCTCGAAAAGGTAGAGCGTGAACCCGAGGAAGGCGTTGCGTGCCTGGCTCGTCCAGAACTTGTCTTTGTCGTCGCCGTCCGGATAGAGCATCGCTGCGATCGCCTGGAGATCCGACACACGAAATGACGGGTCGGGGGACACATACGTCAGCGGATTCCAACGGTGCGAGCGTCGATCCTCGGCGAAAGGATTGAAGAGATAGATCTCGTGCCCAATCGAGCGACGCCATCCGGAAGTCAGGTCGAAATTTTCCTGCTTGATGTCGAGCACAACTGTCGACTCTCGGTAGTCGAGGAGGTTTGGGATCACGACACCCACGCCCTTGCCTGAGCGGGTCGGCGCAGCGAGGATCACAAACTGCTGGCCCGATAGGCGGAGCAGCTTGCCGCTTTGCTGTCCCACGACGATGCCGTTGTCCTTCTGCTTCAAGAACCCTTTGTTGGCAAGATCCAGCATGCCGGCGAAACGCGCGCGGCCGTGAATATTGCGATCGCTGCGCAGCTTGTAGAGCATCACCACGAGTGATGCCCAGACCAAGAACATCAGTCCCGTGCCGATTCCCCCGGCTGTCCAGATGCGCCACGCGTACGGCTGGACTTGCGGATGGTCGATGTTCTTGAAGTATTGGTAGTAGGTGCCGAACGAGAGCAAACCGGTGTCGAGCCCTAAGAACATGACGGTGAGGTAGCCCGACAGATAGACTGCCGAAACGGCGAGTAGGACGGTGAGCACAAGCGCCGTAATAATTCGATAGTTATTCAAAACGATTCCTTCCTAGGAATTCAACAGCAGTGTTGCGAATGAGAGTTGAATTCGCCAACTGATATCTTCCAACAGTACTCTAGTCGACAGACGCGAATAGGTATCCAGCGCCAACCGCCGGGCTAGGGTGTCGCGCCATCGTCCACCTGGCGTGTGTCGAGGAGGATGTAGTCGTCGTTCTTTTTCCAGCGCGCTTGCTCGTCCATCAACTTGACGCAGGGTGTGCCGTCGCAAGAGGTGATGGCAACTTGTGCAAGGGCTTCGAGTACCTGCGCGTCGACATTGGCACGCTCGGCACGCTTCAGATTGTTCGAAGCGACGTAGCCAGTTGCACCGACAATCGCGATCGATGCAATTGCAAGCGCGCCCAGCGCCTTGAAACCCAGAAGCCGCGTTATCCCCGAGGTGGCTGCGTGTTCGTGTCGCAGCTGATCGACGATCGAGCGCAGGCGATCCCCGGACTGCGCGACGGCTTCAATTGCGGCAGGGATTTCCTGCGAAAGAGCTTCGCGCACGGCTGCTCTTGCAGACTGTGCAAGCTCAGCCTTGCCGTCCGCCACACTTTGTCCTACGTCGGAGGCCGCGCGGCGCAGATCCAATGCAGAAGATCGCTGCTCTACTGCGGCCTTTTCGCACTGCTGAGTGAGGTGACCAGCCAACAGTGCGGCGTTTGCGATGAACTCGTCCATGCTCGATCGATCCACTCCATCCCCAATCACATTTGCCTCTAGGGCGATCGTTGCATGGTGCCAGAATTGTCATGGCGGTTAACAGCGCTCCCATGCTGATCTGATGAATGCCGTCACGTCCACAAGCGATAGTTCATGTCGCATAATCACATTTTTAATGTGACTAATTTCGCACTTTAAGATGGGAGTGGGTTTAATTTCATCTTAACGCGAGCAGGGGGTTTTCTGACAGTTCCTGTCATCAGGATCTGGCATAAATAGGACGGGCCACGAAGCAGCTGAGAACAGATCCAGTTGCCACTTGACGCGGTAACGCAAGCATGGCTAAGTTCAGCTACGTGGGTTGCGCACTCATCGATGATGATGACATCGCGCGGGGCTAGGAAGTTCGATTTTCGAAAGGAGTTCGAAACCGGGGGCGATTCGCAGATTTTTCTGCTCGCTGTGTCCATGAGCTGCTTACTTTGAAGCGGCGGCGCGGCGTGTGTGGGTCGTTTGATCTCTCGACTACTAGTGCGGACGCTTAGTGCGACGCCTCTCGTGAGGCTTGCCGCGACGTTCGCAACTGAGTTCATTGCCGATGGTGATTGCGTGAGCCGTAACGATATTGTTCGTAGGTGTTTTTGCCTGGCGTGCCTTGCCGCGTCCTTGGTGGGCTGCGCGACGCCTAGCGCTCCCGATCCGCGTGGTAAGTGGCTGCCCGTCAATCGTTTCTCCGAGACCCCGCAGGCGATTCCACTAAATCAGGTGTATGTCTTCCAGGCGATGCCCGCCGACGGCACTTTGAAGACGATGTTGACCCGTTGGGCACGCGACTCGCAGATGACACTGTCATATCTGCACCCCAATGATTACACGCTCTACGGACCCGTTGGCAGCATTCGCACCCCGAGCTTGGCTGAGGCTGCTGCAGCGCTGACTTCTGCATATTCGAGTGAGAACGTGGTCGTTGTCGTGGACCGCTCCACGATCGTCGTGAGCGTTGCGACCCAGCGCAATGAGGCGCGCACCGAGTTCGACGGCGCAGATGTTGCTGCATCTGGCGCCGGTCGGTAGGGGCGCCGCCATGCTTGGAAAGAAGAAAGTGGATACACCCGCTGTCGATCACGCTGTTGCGCAGGGCGTGAGCTTCGAGCTGACACTGGCCGAGCGCGCCAAGCGTAGCGAGAAGCGTGCTTGGCTCGTCGCGTGGAGCGCGGTGGTGATGTCGCTCATCCTTGCGGGAGGCTACTTGCTGTTCCTCCCGCTGAAGGAGAAGGTGCCCTACTTGGTGATGGCCGATCCGTATACCGGTACCGCGTCAGTCGCCAGGCTCGTGGGGAACTTCGAGAATCGGGACGTTACAGCCGAAGAGGCTATCAACAAGAGCAACGTAGCGCAGTTCATTCTGTCGCGCGAGTCTTACGACTCGGGACTCATCGGTCAACGCAACTGGCGCACGACGCTTTCGATGGCGGGCCCTGCTGTTGCGCCCGCGTATACGGCGCTGCATGCCGAGGGAAATCCTGAGCGACCGTTCCGAATTTACGGCGCGGTCAAGGCACTTCATGTCCGCATCCTCAGCATCGTCCTGATCGGCGGCGGCGAGGGGCGCCGTCCGACGGGTGCAACTGTTCGATTCCAGCGAAATGTGTATGACAAGGGGCGTGGTCGATCGGAGCCGCTCGACAACAAGATCGCCACGATGGAGTTCACCTACAATCAGGATCTGCGGCTGAACGATGAAGATCGCCTGCTTAATCCGCTTGGCTTTCGGGTGACCAATTACCGCGTCGATAACGACTTCGCTTCAGCAGCCGCCTCACCTTCCGTGGCTGCGCTTGCCCCGTCCGCGCCTCAGGCACAGCCAGCGGTTACGGGCACGGATCTGGGGATGGCCGCCGCAGCGGCAGGAGTGCCGATGGCGGGAAACGAGATGGTCGCGTTGCCGGCCATGCCCGCTGAGCAGGTGGACGCCGATGGCGAACAAGGGGAGACGGAATGATGGATCGAGTGATGCAACTGTGTCTGCATCTGGGGCTGGTTGCGCTGCTTGCCAGCTTGGTCGTACCTGTCGGAGCGCAGGTGGTCGAGGAATATGAATATGGCGCTGACAAGGTCTATCAGGTTCGAACGGGTCTTGGCATCACTACGCAGATCGAGTTGAGTCCCCACGAGGAGATCCTCGACTACAGCACTGGGTTCAGCGGTGGTTGGGATATCAGCCGTAGGGATAACGTCTTTTACTTGAAGCCCAAGAACGTTGATGTGGACACGAACCTGCTCGTTCGAACGGCAGCGCATTCCTACATCTTCGAGCTCAAGGTGGTCGCGACGAACTGGCGCGCATTGGATCAAGCGAAAGCGTCCGGCGTCCAATACAAAGTGCGCTTCCTGTATCCGACCGACACAAAGTTCGCGGGTGAGAAGACCGCCGAAGTCGAGCCATCAGCAGAGCTCAGCACAGAAATCGATCCTACGCGCGACTACTACTTTGCCTACGAGTATTCATTCCATAAGAGCCAACCTACGTGGCTGGTGCCCTCTACGGTGTATGACGACCGGCGCTTCACCTACATCCGCATGGGGGACCGCACGCGGTTTCCTAGCGGTAACTTCCCAGCAATTTTCGCCCGCGACAGTGAAGATGGGGACGAGTTCATCGTCAACTCGACCGTTGAAGGCGACACCATCGTCGTGCACGGCACCTATGCTTTCCTTGTCGTGCGCCACGGCGACAACACAGTTGGCCTGCGCAGGAGACCGGAACTGTGAATCAAATTCCACCCAGTGAGCATGATGCTCGCGATGCCGAGGGCCCTCAGGCGCCCAATCCCTACGCACGCAGAGAGTATGCAGACGAAGCCATGCTCGACGGCGAAATGCCGTACCTGAGAGCAGACGACGTCCAGCGGCTCAACCGTAAAGCGCTGGTATTCCTGGCGGCCATTGTCGTTGCACTTATCGCGATCGCCACGTGGCTGATATTCGGCGGATCCTCGGAGAACGAGGCTGCGCCGCGCCGCCCGGCAAGTGAGCAAGTGGTCATTCCAGCGGCCCCTCGGGATCTGCCCGAGTTGCCGCCTGAACGGGCTGCGGTGCAGGCCCCGGCCCCCGTTGACGAACTGCCGCCGCTTCCCGTGATCGATGACGCGCTGCCGCCGCAGGCATCAAGCATGCCGAGCATGGACTCTCTACGTGGCGGGCTGCCGTCGCTGCTCGAACGCCGCATGGAGGACGCAAGCGCTGGCGGGACGATGAGTGGAGGCGGGCCAGAAGGCGGTCAGCAAGGGAGCATGAATCCACAAGACTATGCTTCTATGTTGGCCGGGCAGGGGCAGTCAGGCCGCCCAGGCCCAGCAGATGGTATGACGAGTGCCAAGCCGCTTTATCAGCCCGATACCTTGCTGCTTCGCGGCACCTACATCCGCTGCGTATTGCAGTCTCGGGTGATCTCGGACTATCCGGGCTACACCTCGTGCATCGTGACGGAGCCGGTCTACTCGGTGAATGGTCGGCGGCTCCTCCTGCCTCGAGGCTCGAAGGTTCAAGGGAGCTACGGTGCTGACGAGCTGATCGGCGATCGCGTGGGAATTGTCTGGGATCGCGTGACCACGCCAAATGGGCTCGACATCAACATGAAGAGTCCCGGCGTCGACATGCTCGGCTCTGCTGGCAACCCGGGGCATTACAGCGCGCACTGGGGACAGCGCATCTCCTCGGCGCTGCTCATCAGCATTCTAAGCGACGCCTTCAAGTATGCCGCGGCAGAGAACGGCCCACCCACGACTTCGGTCGTGAGCGGCGCCATTGTCCAGAATCCATATGAGAGCACGACAGCGCGCACGATGGAACGCATGGCGAACATGGCGCTGGATCGGAACATGACCCGGCCGCCAACCGTGACCATCAATCAAGGTACGATCGTGGCTGTGTATGTTTCCCGCGACGTCGATTTCTCGTCTGTGATCCGCTGATCGACACGCCCCAGATGAACGCCGAAACCGCCATTCTCGCCAAGGTGTCGAACGAATTTCTCGACTACCAGTACGAGATCCTCGGTATCGGCGAGCATATGCACTCGGCAGACGTTACTGAGATCTGTATCAATAAGCCCGGCGAGCTGTATCTCGAGACGCGGTTGGGATGGAATCGCGTCGAAGTACCCTCCTTGACCTTCGAGCGGGCGCGCCAGTTCTGTACGTCGGTGGTCAATGAAAGCAACACTGGGCAGCGCATTACGGATGCTGATCCCATGGTGTCGCTGACCTTCCCGACAGGTCAGCGCGCTCAGTTCGTTATCCCGCCGGCATGCGATTCCGGGAAGGTGTCGATCACCATCCGCCTCCCGGCAAGGTTTGGGAAGACGCTAGAAGAGTATGCGAGCGACGGGTTCTTCGATGATGTCGTCGAGCAAGAACACGCGATCAGCGACTACGACCAGGAACTGCTGGAACTCAGGCGTCAGCGCAATTACTCAGCGTTCTTCCAGAAGGCCGTGCAATACCACAAGAACATCGTGGTTTCGGGCGCAACAGGAAGCGGCAAGACGACTTTCATGAAGTCGCTTGTCAACCACATCTCCGATCAAGAGCGACTAGTCACGATCGAGGATGCGCGCGAGCTCTTTCTCCCCCAGCCCAATGTCGTGCACTTGCTCTATTCCAAAGGCGGACAAAGCGCCAGCAACATTTCGGCGAAGACTTGCATGGAGGCCTGTCTGCGCATGAAGCCCGATCGCATCATCCTGGCGGAGCTCCGGGGCGACGAGTCGTTCTACTTCATCCGTAATTGCGCATCGGGCCATCCCGGCTCGATCACGAGTTGCCACGCTGGCAGCACGTCGCAGACTTGGGACCAGCTTGCATTGATGGTGAAGGCGTCGGCCGAAGGGGCTGGGCTTGAGTTCGAGGTCATCAAGCGTCTTTTGAAGCTCACGATCGACATCGTGGTGCACATCAAGGCGCATGCCGGACGCCGCTTCATCACAGGAATCGACTTTGATCCAACGCGAGGCCTCGCATGAAACTTGTCGCGTACTCCAAGCGCTCTCTAGCTGTTTCACGCATGTTCACCTTACTTGATCTAGCGAACAGGAGATCGCGCTGATGCTGCCGGGTATCGAGATGATGGCGTGCACGGACCTCGCGGTTCCAGCCGAGGTGATGCATCACGTCGCAAGGGTCGAGTCATCCCTCAACCCCTTCGCGATTGGCGTCGTCGGTGGCAGACTCGCCCGTCAGCCTCGCAGCCTCGGCGAGGCACTCTCCACCACGCGAATGCTCGAACAGCAGGGATACAACTTCTCGCTCGGCATTGCCCAGGTGAACCGCTACAACTTGACCAAGCAGGGACTGGATACCTATGAAAGGGCTTTCGACATTTGTCCGAATATTCAAGCGGGCTCGCGAATCCTCGCTGAGTGCTATGGACGCTCTGGCCAAGACTGGGGAAAGGCTTTCAGCTGTTACTATTCGGGCAACTTCACGACCGGCTTTCGGCATGGCTATGTCCAGAAGGTCTTGGCGTCCTGGCAGGGCGCAGTCGCAAGCGCCGATCAGGCAGCTGCAATCCCGGTAATCCGCTCACAAGGTTCAGCGCCTCGCCCGTCGCGCGCAGGTGCCGCGCCCTCGGCGGCGCCAAGCCTGATCGCACGC
This sequence comes from Proluteimonas luteida, assembly GCF_021191695.1. GTDB lineage: Bacteria > Pseudomonadota > Gammaproteobacteria > Xanthomonadales > Xanthomonadaceae > Luteimonas > Luteimonas luteida. Next base: position 11,567 of record NZ_JAIWPT010000030.1, on the reverse strand, counting down.
CGTGTGGCGGAGGCGGCGGCGTCGAGCCATGCCCAGGAAACCATCTTGACCGCAGCTAACCTGCAGCCCGAGCCTGTGAGCACGGGCCCCCTCGCCGCCACCGCGGATGTGCGGCGTGATCGCGTGGACGCAGGAGCACTCCAGATGCAAGACGATGCGCCCGTTCTTGTGCAGCTGATGGGTGCTTCCGAGTCACCCGCGGTCCCTGTCAGAACGGCTGCGCCGCCCTTGCGGTTCGGTGCACCGGTCGCGGCGCCCCAGGCGACGCGCGCGCGCGATGCCGCTTTCGTTTTCTGAGATCAAGCTTTATCAGGCCAATGGACGGGCCACGCATTACCCACCACTTCTTCACTTAATTAATAAAGGGGCTTCACATGAAAAATGCACTGTCGACCAAGTCCAGCCTGCGCAGCAGCCGCGCCTTTACGGTGGTTGTTGGCACGTCTCTCGCTGCACTTCCGGCCATTGCTATGGCACAAGATGTAAGCGGCGCGACCAATACGGTCAATACTTTTTTTACCAACATCACGACGCTGCTCAACATTGCGTCGATCGCAATCGTGACGATCGCGGTGATCTTCGCGGGCTACCAGATCGCGTTCAATCACAAGCGCATCGGTGATGTGGCGCCGGTCCTGATCGGCGGGTTTCTGATCGGCGCTGCCGCACAGATCGCACGCATGCTGCTACCAGACGACGTGATGGCGACCGGCATGGTCGTTGTCGACAGCCTGATGCGGTATGCATAAGAACGCGCTATTTCGTGGCTGCACGCGTCCGGCGATGTTCCTTGGGGTGCCGTATATGCCCTTTGCGATCGCCGCCGGCGCGTGCCTATTGCTGACGTTCTACATCGACATGTTCTTCCTGCTGCTCTTGCCGGTCGTCGTCATGATCATGCGGCAGATGGCCAAGCGCGATGAGATGGTGTTTAGGCTCATCGGCTTGCGCTGGCAGTTCCGCACCAAGGTCAGAAACATCAAGCATCACAACGGCATGTGGGTGTTCACGCCGAACAACTACCGCAAGACGTTCGAACAGCCGACGAAGGACTAGCAGCATGCTTGCGCCCGATACCTCCATCTCCGAGTTCATCCCGCTCTCTGCCCACGTGTCGCCGCACGTGGTCAAGACGACGGGCGGAGACTTCCTCATCACGTGGCGCCTTGGCGGGTTGCCGTTCGTGGGGCGGGAGGAGTGGGAACTCGAACATCGGCACAATACCTTCAACCGGATGCTTCAAACGCTTCGCGCGCCCGACTTTGTCAATGTGGCGTTCTGGGTCCACGACATCCGGCGGCGCGGTCGGATCGATGTGGAGAGCCGCTTTGATCAGACGTTCAATCAGCAGCTGTCGGACGAGTATTTCGAGAAGCTCTCGTCCCAGAAGATCATGCACAACGAGCTCTACCTGACGATGATCTACCGACCCATCGTGGTCGGGAAGAAGTTCGTCGAGAAGTCCGCTGACGTTTCCCGGCTTCAAGCCGAGCAGGACCAGATGGTCGGCAAGACAGTCGAACTTGCAGGCAATGTCGAAGCGGTCCTCAAAGACTACGCGCCCGTACGCCTGAGCATGTATGAAGCCGAGAACGGCGTTGTGTTTTCGGAGACTCTAAGCTTTTTTGGCTATCTGCTCAACCGCATCGAAGAGCCGGTCCCGGTGCTCCGCGCTCCGGTGTATGATTACCTGCCGGTTTCTCGCCACATGTTCTCTGCGAAGTCGGGCGACTTCGTCGTCAGCGCACCGGGTGGGAAGAACTCTTTCGGCGCGATCCTCAACATCAAGGAGTTCACGGACGCCACCTACCCGGGCATCCTGAACAACCTGAAATACTTGGACTTCGAATACGTCATCACCCACTCGTTCAGTCCGATGGGCCGACAGGATGCGCTAAAGATCCTTGATCGCACGAAGGGCATGATGATCTCGTCCGGAGACAAGGCCGTCAGCCAAGTGATCGAGATGGATCACGCGATGGACCAGGTGGCCTCCGGCAACTTCGTCTTGGGTGAGTATCATTTCCTGATGGCGCTCTACGCGGACGATCAAAAATCGCTGTCGCAGAACATCGCGACCACGCGCGCAGAGCTTTCCAACGCTGGCTTCGTGTCGGTCAAGGAAGATCTGGCGGTCTGCTCATCCTTTTACTCCCAGCTCCCAGGGAACTGGAAGTTTCGCACGCGCTTGGCCAATGTCAGTTCGCTGAACTTCCTCGGCCTCTCGCCGCTGCACAACTTCGCGACCGGGAAGAGGGACAACAATCCTTGGGGTCAGTGCCTGACGGTTCTACAGACTACCAACGGCCAGCCCTACTACTTCAACTTCCACGCGACGCACCCTGCCGAAAACTCGCTTGGAGAGAAAGCGATCGGCAACACCATGGTGATTGGTAAGTCGGGCACGGGTAAGACTGCGCTCATCAACTTCCTGCTGAGCCAGGTACAGAAGTATGAACCCGCGCCGACGATCTTCTTTTTTGACAAGGACCGCGGCGCGGAGATCTTCGTGCGCGCCTGCGGTGGCAACTACCTTGCGCTCGATAACGGGAAACCGACAGGTTTCAATCCGTTTCAGTGCGAGCGAACAGATGCCAACGTCCAGTTCCTCGGAAACCTGATCAAGGTGCTTGCAGGAAAAACGAGCTACACCGCGCGAGAGGATGAAGACATCTTCCGGGCGGTGGAAAGCATGCTGGATATGCCCGAGCATCTGCGCTCGATGACTAACTTCCAAAAGAGCCTCCCCAACATGGGCGATGACGGCCTATTCGCGCGTCTTCGTAAATGGACCGCCGGGAACACGCTTGGCTGGGTGTTTGACAATCCCGTCGACATTATTGATCTCGATCGCGCGAACATAATTGGCTTTGATTACACCGACGTGATCGATAACGCGGAAGTGCGCGTGCCTGTAATCAACTACCTGCTGCACCGGCTGGAAGACCTGATCGATGGACGCCCCCTCATCTATGTGATGGACGAGTTCTGGAAGATCCTGGACGGCGGGGGCGCGCTGAAGGATTTCGCCAAGAACAAGCAGAAAACCATCCGAAAACAAAATGGGCTGGGGATTTTTGCCACTCAAAGCCCCGAGGATGCGCTCGCGAGCGATATATCAGCGGCGCTGATCGAGCAAACCGCGACGCTGATCCTCCTCCCCAATCCGAATGCATCACGCGCGGACTACATGGAGGGATTGAAACTGACAGAGGCAGAGTTTGAAGTTGTGGCCAACCTTGATGAGCGCTCGCGATCGTTCCTGGTCAAGCAGGGCCATGGATCAACGGTGTGCCAGCTCAACCTTCGTGGTATGGACGACGCGCTCGCGGTGATTTCCGCAAGCACGGACAACATCGAGGTGATGGATCAGATTGTGCGTGATGAAGCGGGGCGCCTCGGTATCGATCGCTCGGAGCTGTCTTCGGAGCAATGGCTCGAGGCATTCTATGAGAACCGAAAGGGTTCGGGGCGCGGGGCAAGAACTCAGGTGGAGAAGAGCAGCGGCGGGCGTGCAGCCGCGGGCTGACGAGCGTCCTGTCCTCAAAGACTTTGGAGGTGGAAGATGACATCGACAACACATCGTGGACAGGGCTTCGCCGCTGCTTGGACTAGGACGTTCGGCGCATCACCGAATGTGCCGAGAGCGAACCCGAGGCTTGCAATCGCGCTCGCAACCGTGGCACTCCTGGGGACCGGCGTTGCAGCTGCCGCTTGGCAAGTGAACGACAGGATCACCCAAGATGAGATCCGCAGGGTCCAAGACCGCCTCGGCAATGACGGAACGGTGACCGGGCGACTCAACGATCTCAATCGTGATTTCAATCGCAAGCTACAAATCGACCCCCAAGGCGGCTCGACGCCGGAAATGATCGCAGCACCAACGGGCGACGAGGCCTTGGACACGATGCTGCCGAGCACAACTGTGGTCGCGATTGATCAGCTCTGCACGGCCGGCGCCGCGACGATGCTGGGCCAACAGCAGCAACAGCTCTGCCGGGAGCTGGCGAACACTGAGCTCGCACAGTACCGGTTCTCGATGCGGATGTTCGAGCGCGCTAGTCAGAACTACAGCCGCCTCAAACAGCTTGAGGATCGCCGCCGGGGGCTGAGCGCGGATGACTATGCAAATATCCAGTACAACACGAACGAGGTTCTCGCCCTCACGGCGCTCATGGACAACGATCGTGATCGCTACAACACTTACATGGCGGCCTATGATGCACGTGTCGCCCATATCAAGAATTCTCAGGCCGCGCTGACGCGCAATGCGCTCAAAGGCGGCGGCAGCCTGAGTCTTCCCACGTTCTGACGAGGCATCGGTGTCATGAGCTTTGATCCGAGTGGATTCGTATCGTGGGCGTTCTTCGCCTTCATATTTGACGTCGTCAACGGCAGCATTGAGTCGTTTCAGGAAGCGCTGCTAGGACGTACCACCCGCTTTATCAGTGGAATCGTGTTCACGCTACTCGTCTTTTGGGTCTTGATTCAAGGCTTCATGGTGGTGACGGGCAGGAGCCGCGAGTCCTTGATGGGGCTTGTGGTTGGTTCTTTACGGGCCTTTCTGATCGTCATTGCCGCGACGTCGATGTCGTTCTTCGGGAACAATCTGACGACGCTCATGACCACCGATATGCCTCAGGCGATTCACCAAGTTATCTCGGGCGAAGACGGCGATGTCGAGGAAGCGATCGATGACAACCTCACGACCATGGGGCTCATATTCGCGCTCGTAGACGCGCTTCCATCCGATGAGAACGAGTCGAATTCAGCAGCTCAGCGCAACATCACGACCATGACCGGTATCGGCATTGCGGGGCCATCCGTGATCGGCGGCGCGATGCTGCTGCTTTACAAGATCGCACTTGTGCTGTTCGTTGGCTTTGGCCCGATTTTCATCCTCGCGCTTCTCTTCAAACAAACACAAGACCTCTTCAAGCGATGGCTGCTCTACGGAATCGGCACAATGTTCGCAATGGGCGTGCTCGCTGTAATGGTCTCCATCGCAACGGAGGTGGTGGCGATTTCTGCTACGGCAATGGTCGCCGCATACACGCTTTCGAGCATGGGGGTTAGTGAAATGCCAGGCTTTGGCGGCGGTTTGAATTCTGCCGCTGTTCAGCAGGGCGGTGTTGGATTGATCATGTCAGTTCTCATGGTGATGGCGCCGCCGATGGCTGCGATGTTCTTCAACGGCACACTGGGTCAGTTCGCTGCGAACTCGAGCTTTGGCAACGTGGGACGCAATAGCAGTGGCCAGACGTCCGACTTCAAGCAAGACTATGTTGGAAGTGGTCAAAAGCCGGAACCAGGAACTGTTGTGGCTCCACCTCGGCGCTAAAGCTCATTTGTCTAGCTCTGTCACTATCGAGAACTCAAAAATGGCTTACAGAGTGCTACTTCTTACGATTGGCCTGATCTTTGCGCCGCTTGGTGTCGCGCAAGCGCAGCAGCCCGGTTCAGCGGACTACAACCGCGTGCTCATCCCGGCTCATGGTGGCGGCGATACTAGGCGAGCTCCGATGACATGGGGCGCTTTCGCCGCTAGCCCCAACGAGTGGAGCGGGTGGGCAACCGGAGCCGAGAGTGAAGATTCGGCCCGTTCAGCCGCCATCGAGAACTGTCTGTCGCGCGGAGGCGTTGACTGCGTTGTCGAGTTCACTTTCGCGAACTCTTGCGCAGCTGTCGCCACTTCATCGAGAAGGAGCTTCTCTGCTTATGGCGAAGGGCTTGCCGCAGTCCGTATAAAAGCGCTGCAAGGATGTGGTGATGGCTGTGAAATTCTTCGGGAAGGCTGCACAGATTGACGGAGATAGCTACGAGTGATCACTCAGCCCTCTATGGCGCGGACTGAAAATTGCACGGGCGATAGGTATGCAGGAGCTTCGCAATGCTTAAGAGGATCTCGTTCTCGTGGCCCTTCCAACTTCTAGCCATTTCCGGTTTTCCTGCGCTCTTTTTGGCCGCATGCTCGGCACAGACTCAAGAGGGAGAAGTTATGCGTTCAATAGAGCCGCTGCGCAATCTGAATGCGTCGCCTCAGAAGGCTTACGATATCCGGATTGTGCTTAAGGAGCCGCCTGGCCCGTTCGCCGAGATTGACGCGGCGGCTCAGTACGACGTGGTAAATCCGGGAGAGTGTGGCGAGCCCCAGCCCGTGTCTGGTGCGATTCCTCGGATCTCTACGAACGAGGTAGTCGAACTCCAGCGTATCTCGGATACCGAGTTTACTGGGCGGGTGTTTGTCGACCGGGTTCTGGACGAGGACTACTATGGACGCGGCGTGTGCCGTTGGCAGTTCGTCGAAGCCCGCGTGAGCTTTCGTGAATCTTCTGATCCGATGGCGAGCTGGTTTGTCGCGGCTCTTAAGGCGGCAGCTATCGAGGCAGGCGCTTCGAAAAAGACTTTTTTCTGGTCTGGACACTACCCAAAAGCGCAGATCGACAACTACGTCACCTTCGGAAGCGAGTCGCGCGATCACGTCTCTGACGCAGAAAAGCCAGAGTTCTTCGAGGTAGAAATTTCAGCGCAGCAGGCCCAGCTATGAGCGTGCCATCGCAGCAGTATGCTGAACTCGCTAATGATGCCTACGAGGACTACCGAGTAGGCGTGCATCGGCCGCCCAATGCCGAAAGCACAACGATTGACGGTGTTGAGTATCGGGTGCGCGAGCATGTCAACAGCGCGCGCACGGGGTATCAGGGGACGGTCTATCAGCGAGTCGATACCGGAGAAATCATTGTCGCGCATCGCGGCACGGAGCAAATCTGGAAAGATGGCGTCGTTGCTGACGGCTCAATGGTCGCCAATCGCACGAACCCCCAAGCAGATGAAGCTGTCGAGCTGACCCGGCGTGCGCTCGCTTACGCGAAGCAGGATGGCTTGGAGCGAGGAGGTCGGGCGCCAGAAGTTACCGTGACCGGCCACTCGCTCGGCGGAACTCTTGCCCAGGTCTCGGCGCATCACTTCGATCTGCGCGGCGAAACCTTCAATGCCTACGGCGCTGCGAGCCTCGATCGGCGTATACCCGAGGGTGGAAATCGCATCGTCAACCATGTCATGGCAGCCGATGCCGTGAGCTCCGCCAGTCCGCATTACGGACAAGTCCGCATCTATGCGACTGAGCTTGAGATATCGGTACTGAAGCAGTCGGGCTACCGGGACAACCGCGTTGCGGACGCTTTCACGCGGGATTTGCCGCTCGTGGCCGCCGGCAGATCCTTCGGATCGCACAGCATGCATAATTTTCTCCCTGTCGATGGGGATGGAAAACCAGATCGCTCGATTCTCAATGATCGAGCGGCGATTGACCGTGCTGCGGAGCACCAGCGCTCCATCAACAACTATCGCGAGGACATGGAGTCGCTGCGCCGGGGCGCGACCGTGATCTCGCGGGGCCCGGGCGGGCTTATACGCGACGGCGTCGATCACATCAGGGGCCCCGTACCTGCTGGCGAGCCTGCGCGGCGCGAGGAAGAGGCGGGGCGCGGCCGCGATGGGCGTCGGGCTTCCCTAGACAGTCCTGGAGAGTTCGGCGACGTGCAGCTTGCGCGAGCGGAGGGCGTATCCTCGCAGGACTACGTCTCGCGCCTATTGGAAGCGGCAAAGAGCGGAAGCTCTGATGCGGTGCGGACCGCGAGCTTGGACTTGCAGAACTCTGCGACTGGCCAAGCATGGCAGCAGCGGGCTGACACCGAGGCGCAGCAGCTCACCCAGCGGGATGCTGCGCAACAGCACGCGCTCCAGCAGCAAGATGTAACGCGGCACGCCTGAGCTCCCGGGCGACCGGTATTTTACCTAGTGTGTGGTATGGGGCTTGTTAGGGAGGAATACCGTGAAGCGATCCATGATTTTTGCTGTGATGTCCGCCACCCTCGCTGTTGCGGCGTGCGCGCAGGACGGCAATGCTGCGGCTGAGTCTGTGGCGCAGAAGGAGGGCAACGCCACGCCCGTGAACAGTCAGGAGAAGGAAGAAAGCATGACCGCTCTGAAGCCGCCGTCTCCCGACAGCGTTCTATATTTTGTGTATGAACGCGATGGTGATGGCGCACACACTTTTCAGGTTGAAGATGGCGATGTTGTCAGCTATTGGTACGGTTACTCTTTTGACTTGAAGGGCGAGCATTACTTCACTGGCTTTACGTCTCGTTCGGTCGGCTCGGATGGCCCACTGTCCGACGGCACTACCATGGAGCCAGGGCGCGTCGCAATCGGACAAGTGACATTGGTCAGGAGCGATCGATCCGGGCAGGCAGGGTGGTCCCGGATTGCGGCGGATGGCTATGTGGGCGAGTTTGGACAATCAGATCAGCCTGAGGCGGTAGATGAATCCCGCAGAGCTGTGTCCCACGAGCTTTCCGACGGCCGGTTGCTGCTCGCGGTGCCGACGCGTCTTTTTGATGACGGCGTCGCTGTCTTCGCGTATGCAATTTTGGTGTTCGATCGTAATGGTGCGCCCCAAGCTCCATTTCGTCTATGGAGCTACGCCGGCACGATCCAAGCTGGTAGTGATAACTCGGCTGCTTGCGAGGGTGGCGTCCTAACGTGCGCCGCCAGCACCGGGCAGCTGAGCTTCGAGCCGGCTGCCGAGGGCGCTCTCCCGCGCATCCGGGTCGCTCTGTCCGGTGAGACCGTTTCGGGTCCTGGCCACACGCGTGCACTGAGGCCGGAAGATGCGCTAGTCTTCGATTTCGACACGAATGCAGAGCGCTACCAAGCGCGCTGACCCATTTCGAGTTGACCGCTCTGCACAAGACTCAAGGATTGAGTCCGGTTGACGTCCTGCGGCCCGCCGCGGCCGCATTTAACCTGAGGAGCCAATGATGGCTGGTCCAAACGATAGAGCAGCTGTTCTCGACATCATCGAACGCGAAGCCACGGAAAGCGGAATTCCACGCGATGATTTCCTTCGTTTTGCCTATATCGAGACAGGCGGGCAGTTCAACGCAGATGCCCATAACCGAACAAGTGGTGCGAAGGGTCTTTTCCAGTTCATGCCAAGCACCGCAGCTGAATTCGGCCTGACGGGGCGAGAGTTCGACGCGGCAGCAAACACCGACGCGGCGGCGACGCTCTACGCCCGTAACCGCACGCAGATCACGAATCGCTCTGCAGAGACTGGCCACGCGTTCTTGTCCGGCGCGGAGTCTCCGAACGGTCTCGACATGTATCTGGCCCACCAACAGGGCGGTGGTGGATACGCGTCGATCCAGCGCGCAATAGCGACTGGCGAGTTCTCGCGCTCGGACACCCGCGCGAATATCCTCGGCAATTTGGACCAGGCGGAGTTCGCGCGCCTGGCCGGCCATCCGCGAGGCTCGATCTCCGGTCTGAGCGACCGAGATCTCGCGACGTCGTTCACGCAGTATTGGACGGTCAAATATGCGGCGATTGAGATTCCTGATCGTGGGATTGTTGCATCGGCGCCGCTCCCTGGCGCGAGCGTGCGTCCTGATCCGTTGTCTGATGGCGTGCTTTCGCGCAGCGAGCGCGGGCAAGAGGTGCGGGCGCTGCAGGAGTCACTCAATGCACTGGGCTTTCGCGATGCCCAAGGCAACGCGCTTGAAACGAACAGCGGGATCTATGGGCAGCGGACGGAAGAGGCGGTTCGCAGCTTCCAAGCCGCAAACGGCGCTGTGCAGACCGGTCAGGCGGATGAGGCAACGCGCCAGGCCATCATTGACCAGCTGAGCCGGCCGGAGGCGGAACGCGCCCGGGCGCCAGAGCCTATTTCGCAAGAACGCCCTGGCGCGGTATGGCCGGCGCCTGGAAACACCCGCATCAATGAGGCGGACAAGCCGCGCGAGGGGCATGGTGAGTTCGGCACGCCTCGCAGCGGCGGTCGGACGCATCGCGGAGTTGATATTCAGGGCGAGGTTGGAGCCCCGATCGTTGCGTTCGCGGGCGGCGTGGTGGTCGTCAAGCCGGACAACCGCGACGCAGGCAACACAGTCCACGTGCGGCACGACGACGGTTCTGTTTCCAAGTATTTCCACCTGGACGGATTCTCGGTTGAGAACGGCCAGCGTGTTGAGGCCGGTCAGCAGATCGGCACGATGGGACGCACTGGCAACACGCCGAGGTACGGCGATACGCATCTGCACTTTGAGCTAATTCGCGATGGCCGGCATGTTGACCCGATGCCGTATCTGCGCGGAAGCGAGCAGATCGGGGGCGCGGACGTATCGCGCGCGGCGTCGTCGGCTCCGGGGCACCTGCAGCTTGGCGCAAACGGAGCCGCGGTCATCGCGCTGCAAGAGCAGCTTAATCAGCTTGGATACCAAGGCGAAGACGGGAAGCCGCTCGAAACCAAGAGTGGCGTGTTCGGCCCGCAGACCGATCACGCGCTGCGCGCTTTTCAAGCCGACAGAGCGATCGAGGTGGATGGCATTTACGGCGGGCAGTCGCAAGCCGCGATTCGGAGCGCCACGGAAGCTTCGCGCGCTTCGGGTGAGCTGATCCAGCAGGGCGCGCGGGGGAGCGACGTTGCCGAGCTGCAGGCCCGTCTGCATACACTCGGCTACACCGATGCCTCTGGCCGCGCGCTTGCAGCAGATGGCAACTTTGGTGACTCGACGCGCGAAGCCGTCCTCAATTTGCAGCGCGCCAACAACATCCAGGTTGATGGGATCGTGGGGCCTGAAACGAGCGGGAAGCTCGATGCGCTCGAGAGAAGCCGGGCGGCCCCGGAGCAGCCTGAGCGTGATCGCCCGGAACAGTCTAAGGGCGATTTTGTGCAGCGCATGTTGGCTGCCGCCCGCGACGCTGATGGCCTGGATATCCGTCGCCTCGTCGACAAGTTTGCCGAGACCGATCTAGGCCAGGTGTGGCAGAAAGCTGCACAGCAGGTGGATCAGCCATCTGTTGATCAGACAAGGTCGAACCCGGATCCGTCAAGGTAGGTGTCCCTCGATGCAGTTTCTTCCTGGGGCAGGGCCCGTTCGGCGCCGGGAATTCAGTCAAATCTCGCTGTGACAAGGATTTCCATGCGCAACCTCACACTTGTAAGCCTCGCGTTCTTACTCACAGCGAGCTTTGGCGCCGCCGCTCAGAACCCGCATCTTTCGTACCGCGCGCAAGATCCGTTTCTTTTCTGCAGGGATGGGCAGGATCCGAAGAAGGAGCCCCTGCCGTGTTGGCGGCCCACGCCGCCTTATGTGGGCACGTTCATGCTCATGCCCTACTGCCAGCCCATCATGCAATATGGCAAGAGGTGGACGAACGATGACAGGCGATCTCTGGCCGAGTATGTACAAGTTTGCCCAGTGGCAGAACAGTCAGGCCAATGGCAGGGCGACGGGCGTCCAGAGTCCACGCCCTTCGATCACTAGATGTGTAAACCCAGCACGTTGTTCAGCGTAATGCGTGAGATGGGTGGCTTGTAGCCGAGGCTGGCGTGAGGCCGATGCCAGTTGTAGTGATGCAGCCAGCCGTGGAAGGCGTTGGCGCGTTGTTCGGAGCTGGTATAGGAGCGCGCATAGGCCCATTCGCGCAGGCTGGTCTGGACCAGTCGCTCGGCCTTGCCATTGGTGCGCGGGGTGTAGGGTCGCGTGCGCAGATGACGCATG